>CAZPIF010000015.1:0-15285 GCA_964586565.1 uncultured bacterium | reverse complement strand
GCTTTTTGAGAATGATTTTGAATCAATTGTTATTCCAGCATATCCAGAGATTGCAGAAATAAAAAATAAACTTTGGTCGTGTGGATCGAAGTTTGTAAGTCTGTCGGGTTCAGGCTCGACTGTGTATGGAATTTTTGACGATGAAGCAAAAGCCAAATCTGCTGAGTCATTATTTCTTCCTAACTATACTACTTTTATTGCAAATCCAATATCTAATATGTTATAATAATAAAATTATTGGGGCGTAGTATAATGGTAGTACACCTGGTTTTGGTCCAGGCAGTAGGAGTTCGACTCTCTTCGCCCCAGCAAATAAAAGTAGATTAACGTGAGCAATAATACACTAAAGATATTCAGCGGGCGCAGTAATCCTGCTCTCGCATCAAAAATATCAGGGACTCTTGGTCAAGATTTGGGCGAGATATCTATTCGAACCTTTTCTGATGGTGAAATATGGGTTAAGTATGAAGAAAATATCAGGGGTTGTGATGTTTTCATTATTCAATCAACAAATGGTCCATCAGAAAACATAATGGAGTTGGCTCTTATGGTTGATGCTGCGGTACGTGCCTCTGCGGATACAGTAACTGTCGTAATCCCCTATTTTGGTTATGGCCGCCAAGATAGAAAAGACCAACCTAGAGTGCCAATTTCCTCAAGGGTAATCGTTGACATATTGACAATAATGGGTACAGATAGGATTATCACCTTGGATCTCCATTCTACACAGATACAAGGTTTTGCAAAGATCCCATTTGATAATCTCTATAGTCGCACAGTTCTCTATAGTGCAATAAAAGATGAAAATTTTAACTCAGAGCATTCAGTGGTGTTAGCTCCGGATATTGGTTCTGTAAAAATGAGTCAAAGTTATGCAAAGACTTTAGGAATGCATTTTGCTTTGATTGATAAAAGAAGATTTGCTCCTAACCAGGCTCAAATTAACCATTTAGTAGGGGATTTGAATGGTCTTGATGTTTTGATTATTGATGATATGATTGATACAGCTGGAACAACGGTTAATGCTGCTGATGCGGCAATTGAAAAAGGTGCAAGATCTGTGACCGCAGTTGCAACCCATGGCGTTTTATCTGGTCCTGCTATCAAGCGTCTTGAAGAATCAAAAATTAAAAAAATTATAATTACAGATACAATTTTGTTTTCAAAAGAAAAGCAAATTGAAAAAATAAAAATTGTATCTGTTGCAGATATTTTTGGTGAGGCAATTAGCAGAGTACATGATGGAGAATCTGTTAGTGCGTTATTTGAATTTTAAAAGGAGGAGAAACAATGGCATCATCCTATTATAAATTAGATGTAGCAAATCGGGAGGAGCTCCGTTCGGGGGGTGCAAGGAAGCTGCGTAGAAAAGGCTTGATTCCTGGAGTTCTATACTATTCTGGTGAGGAAACAGTTAACATATCCATAAAGAGATCTATTTTATTCCATGCTATGCAATCCGGTCAACGAATCTTTGAAATTGATCAAGGTGGTGAAAGTCAATATACAATGATTAAGCAACTCCAGTATCATCCCGTAACAGACGAAATTATACATGTTGATTTGATGCGTGTTAGAAGGTCTGAAAAGATTACTATTGCAGTTCCTCTTGTGCTTACTGGAGAACCTGTTGGCGTTAAAGAGGGGGGTGTATTATCTCAATCGCTCAATCAAGTTGAAATAAGTTGTTATCCGACAGATGTTCCTGAGCAAATTGAACTAAATATAGAAGATTTGGAATTGAATTCAGCTAAAAGTATTGCCGATCTAGACATTGGATTAGAGGATGTAGATATTATTTCTGATCCAAGTTTAAATATTGTATCGGTCACCCCCCCTGCGGCTGAAGAAGAGGTTGTTGAAGAGGTTCTTGATGATGAAGAAATAGATGAAGATTCTGAAAGATCAGAAGATGATAAAAATGAAGATTCGCCGAATGATGTCCCTGGTGAAAAACCTGATGAATCATGATCGCTTTTGTAGGTTTGGGAAATATTGGAGATATATATGCTAACACCAAACACAATGTAGGCTTCTGGGCAATTGATGAATTTTCTGATAGAAATAATGTTTCTTTCAAAGCGGGCAAAGGTGATTATGTTTTTTCCAAAATTAGGAGCAATCGAGCTTTGTTGGTTAAACCAACTACTATGATGAATAGAAGTGGCAGTGCTGTAAAAGACGTAATGCATCGATGGGGTTTGTTACCATCTGATGTTATTATTATTTTTGATGATGTTGATTTACCACTAGGGACCATCCGTATTCGCCCTAAAGGAGGTGACGGTTGTCACGGTGGTCTAAAAAACATTATTGACCAAGCACAAACTAATTTGTTGCCAAGAATCAGGTTGGGAATAGCTGAATCATCTACAATAACGCGTCCATCTGAGGAATATGTTCTAAGGCCTTTTAACAAGGACAGTATTGAAGAGGTGGGGGTAATGGTTCGGCAGTGTGCAGATGCAATGCAATATTTAATAACACATGGTTTAAATCGTACAATGAATGAATTTAATTCATAAAGAGGGAGAGTATTTATTAATGGATAACAATATGATATACGTATTTGCTGCTGGATTTTTAGCTCTTGCTTTTTCATTTTGGAAAAAAAGTTGGATTGAGGCTCAAGACGAAGGAACAGATCGTATGAAAACAATTGGTAAAAGCATTGCTGAAGGGGCCATGGCTTTTTTGAAGGCAGAATACAGAGTCCTTACTTTATTTGTTTTTATTGTTGCTGTTTTGCTTGGCATAGTAAATAATGGTCGAGATGATTCAAGTTCAATGATTTCTTTATCATTTGTTGTTGGCGCTGTAGCATCTGGGCTAGCAGGATTCCTTGGTATGAAAGTTGCAACTAGTGCTAATAATCGGACAACACATGCTGCGCGTACAGGGCTGGCAACTGCGTTGAATGTAGCTTTTAGCGGCGGCTCTGTTATGGGGCTTAGCGTGGTCGGGCTTGGCGTTTTGGGGCTTAGCAGCCTATTTGTGTATTATACAAATATTTTTGGTTCAGATAATGAAAATATTGCTACTGTTTTAAATGTGATTTCAGGATTTTCACTAGGTGCTTCATCTATTGCTTTATTTGCTCGTGTTGGAGGTGGTATTTATACTAAAGCTGCAGATGTAGGTGCGGATCTTGTGGGTAAAGTAGAAGCAGGGATTCCAGAAGATCATCCTTTAAACCCGGCTACAATTGCTGATAATGTAGGTGATAACGTAGGTGATGTTGCTGGTATGGGCGCAGATCTTTTCGAGTCTTATGTTGGTTCAATTATAGGTTCTATGGTTCTTGGTGCTAGTATTCTCACGGTAAATGGCTTTGATTTGAATTTTGTTATACTACCCCTTTTTATTGCAGCTTCTGGTATTATTGTATCAATTCTTGGAACTTTTATGGTATCTGTAAAGGAAGGAGGTGATCCACAAAAATCATTAAACCGAGGAGAGTTTGGCAGTGCGGTAGTTATGGTTGGGGTTATATATTTTTTGATTAATATCTTTTTACCTGAAACCTTTAGTCAGGGCGGAGTTTTCTTTACCAGAATTGGTGTATTTTATGCAACCGTGATTGGTCTTGTTGCGGGTCTTGGGATTGGTATTGTCACAGAGCATTATACTGGAACAGGAACCTCACCGGTCAGGTCTATCACAGAGCAATCTATGACTGGGCCAGCCACAAATATTATTGCTGGTTTAGGGGTTGGTATGCAGTCAACAGCAATACCAATTATTATTATTGCGGGGGGTATAATGGGTGCTCATCACTATGCTGGATTATATGGTATAGCTATGGCAGCACTAGGCATGTTGGCTAATACTGGAATTCAGTTAGCAGTAGATGCATATGGACCAATATCTGATAATGCGGGTGGTATTGCAGAAATGGCTGCATTGCCTTCAGAAGTTCGTGAGCGCACTGATAAACTAGATGCAGTTGGGAATACAACTGCTGCAATTGGGAAAGGGTTTGCTATCGGATCTGCTGCATTGACAGCATTGGCATTGTTTGCTGCTTTTATGGTCCAAAGTGGAATTGATAGCATTGATATCTCAAACCCAACGGTTATGGCTGGACTTTTTGTTGGAGGGATGCTTCCTTTCTTGTTTTCGTCGTTAGCAATGGCTGCTGTTGGTCGTGCTGCTATGGCTATGATTGAAGAGGTCCGTATGCAATTCCGTGAGATACCGGAATTGAAAAAAGCTCTTGAATTAATGAACTTGAAAGAAGAAAAAGATTGGGATGAAAAAGATCGTGAATTATATGAAGATGCGTTAACTAAAGCTAAGCACGATCGTTGTGTAGAAATTTCTACACAATCTGCAATTAAAGAAATGGTCAAACCTGGGTTAATGGCTATTAGTACTCCAGTGCTTATTGGCTTTGTTTTTGGACCAGAGACCCTTGGGGGGCTTTTGGCTGGTGTTACTGTTTCTGGTGTATTAATGGCTATTTTCCAATCAAATGCGGGAGGTGCTTGGGATAATGCAAAAAAAATGATAGAAGAAGGAGTATCCATTGGTGAAAAAAAATTAAAAAAAGGATCAGAAGCACACAAAGCTGCTGTAGTTGGGGATACGGTGGGAGATCCATTTAAAGATACATCTGGTCCTTCACTTAATATATTAATTAAGCTAATGTCTGTTGTTTCATTAGTTATTGCACCATTATTAAAAGATTTATAGTAGAGAACAAGGAGGCGTTATGTCATTTTACGAAACACTTTATATTGTTGATCCTAATTTAGAGAATAAAGTATTAGAAAAGACAATAGATGAGATTGGAAAAGAACTAGAAAAAACAAAAGCTAAAATAATTAATCATAGGTTATGGGGTAAAAAGAAGCTTGCTTATCAAATAGACAGGCAAAAATATGGCTCATATATAATCATACAATTTGAAGGAGGAGATCAAGGCAAAATGTATGATTATGATACCTGGATGAGGCTAAATAATACTGTCCTGCGACACATGACAGTTTTACTAGATGAAAAACCAGAAGTTTATGTAGAAGAAAAAGAACCCCAAAAGAATGAAACTAGTACAGATACCAATCGAGATAATGAAAAAATTTCTAAACAAGGTAGTGAATCATCTGATAAGAATGGTTCAAGTAATTCAGAAAATAAAGAAGAAAAATCAGGTTCGGACTTAAAGGAAAGCTCAAAGGAGGTAAAAGACTAATGACATTTCAAAATAGAAATAAATTTTGTTACTTCAAAGAAAACGGGATAACCATAATTGACTATAAAGATATAAAGCTACTTCGTCGTTTTGTTAATGATCAAGGAAAGATTATGCCCCGCCGCGTAACTGGAACTAGTGCTAAGATGCATAGAAAATTAGTTAGAGCTATTAAGCGTGCAAGATCTATTGCATTAATGCCTTACATAGAAAGAGGGAATGAATAGGGGAGAGCTATGGATATTATTTTATTAAAAGATTATCAAGGCCTTGGTTCAGCTGGCGATATTGTTAATGTTAAGCCTGGTTTTGCAAGAAATAAGTTAATACCAGAGGGGGTAGCATTGAGAGCTTCAAAGCGCAATATTGCTATTGCTGAGGAAAGAAAGACAACTGAATTATCAAGGCAAGGCCGCGAGAATGCATCTTTAGAATCTCTATTAAAAACATTATCTAAAACTGAAATTACAATTGAATCGCAAGTTGGAGAGGAAGATAAAATGTTTGGATCAATTACATCTATTGATATTCATAAAGCCCTAGAAGAAAAAGGTGTCAAGATTGAGCGAAGTGCTATTTTACTTGATGAACCAATAAAAGCATTAGGTATATACCATGTCTCTGTTAAAGTTTCATCTGATAAAACAGGCGACGTAAAATTATATGTAATTAAGTCTTAATTTAAAAGACTAAACGCGTATTTTAAGATTTGATATATTTTTAAATCTTAGTTATTCTATTGTTATGGAGCAACCTAGTGGATAAACTTAAATGTTATGTTTGCTGAAGTTGCTTTCCCTATATCAAATTTTAAAACGTTTACGTATTTAATACCCAATACCCTAAAAAACAAAATTCAAGTTGGTTCTAGGGTTGTAATTTTTTTTGGTAAAAAAAAATCTCAAGGGATTGTTGTAAGCCTAACGAAAAACTCCCTATTTAATGGTAAAATAAAACCAATTGATAGTTTAGTAGATGATGTTCAAGTTGTTACCCCAGAATTGTGGAAGTTAATACTCTGGATGTCAGCATATTATATAACTCCAATAGGGCAAGTTGCTAAGACAGTTTTGCCTACTAAACTTTCAACAAATTATTCTCCATCTAAATCTTGGTATGTAAGCACCATCAAAACATATGATAGCACTATTTTAATTGGTCTTAAAAAAAGAGCACCTAAACAATATAAAATTTTTAAAATATTAGATTCAAAAAACATGGAAGTGAAAGTTAGTGATCTTAAAGGAGAAGTGTCTAACCCTTTAAATATTTGCAGAGAATTGGCCAAAAACAAATTGGTTGAATTGTCTGAAAGGGTATCGTTTTTAGGAAATACAGATTACATATTTAATACAAATGATAAAAAAATAATATTTAATGATTATCAAAAAAATGCTAGTAATATTTTAAAGAAAGCTTTAAAAACAAAAAAATATTCCCCATTCCTCTTGCATGGAGTTACAGGAAGTGGAAAAACCGAAATATTTATTGATTTAGTTAGGCGATGTATTACAAATGGTAAAACTGCAATTATTTTATTACCAGAAATATCTTTAACACCTCAAATAGCCGGAAGGTTTAAAGCTGTGTTTGGGGATTTAATAGCTTTATGGCATTCAAAATTAAATCAGGCTCAAAGGTCGTGGACATGGAAAGAAATATGTAAAGGGACTTTTAAGGTTATTATTGGAGCAAGGAGCGCAGTTTTTTTACCAATGAAGAATTTAGGATTAATTATTATTGATGAAGAACAGGAGGGGTCTTTCCAACAGGAATCTCCAGCACCAAGGTACCATGCCAGAAATGTTGCTTTAATACGCGCTAAAGAAAATAATTCTATTGCCTTGCTTGCTAGTGCAACGCCAAGTCTGGAAAGTTACTATAATTATTTAAATAAAAAGCTTCAATATATATATTTGCCTAATCGTTATGGCGGGGCAGAATATCCAGATATACATCTAGTAGATATGAATAAAGAGCAAGATGAAACTGGTAAGTATGGAATGATATTCTCTAGTATACTGCAGGATAAAATTGAGCATAGGCTTATCAAAAATGAGCAGATAATACTACTCCAAAATCGTAGAGGATATTCACCAGTAGTTGTGTGTAATCAATGTGGTAATATTTTGATGTGCCCACACTGTAAAGTTACAATTAGTTTTCATTTAAAAAATAATTGCCATTTGTGCCATTTTTGTGGTTTTTATGAACCAAAAGAAGGAAAAAAATGTTCAGATTGTAATAGTACTGATATTAATTATCGTGGTACTGGTACGCAAAAAGTAGAAACTGTAATAAAAGAGATATTCCCCAATGCTTCGGTAGCAAGACTAGATATAGATACGTCTAGTTCAGGAAAAAACATTAACTCTACTTTAAAATCTTTTAATAATGGAGATATTGATATTTTATTAGGCACTCAAATGATTGCAAAGGGGTTAGATTTTCCAAATACTACTTTAGTTGGAATTATAAACGCCGATTTAGGTCTACATTTGCCTGATTTTAGAGCAAGTGAAAAAATTTTTCAGTTACTTTATCAAGCATCAGGTAGATCTGGTCGAGGTAAGAAAAAAGGAGAAGTAGTTATCCAAACATATTCACATAATAATTCTGTCATAAAAAGCGCGTCCAAATTAGATATGAAAGAATTTTATAGTAAGATATTAGAAGAAAGAAAAGAACTGAATTACCCACCATACAGTTGGTTAGCAAAAATAGAAATAATTGGAACCGTGCAATCAAAAGTTTTTGATCTTGCACTTAGTATTTCAAATTTTATTGAAAATAGTTATGAAGGGTTGCATGTTTTAGGTCCCGCTCCATGCTATCTAGAAAAATTAAAGGGCCAATATAGGTACCAAATCATTTTTAAATCTGAAAAACTTTCTGATCCAAATGGAAAAAATTTGCATCAATATATTGACAATATATTATCTAATTGTAGAAATAGATTAAATTTTAAAGGCAATAAAGTAAATATTCATATGGATCCAATGAGTTTGATTTAACTTATAAAATGACATTCTTTGTTAAATATATATTCTTTCTTATTTTTATATCTTTTACAACGGTCAGGGCAAGTTTCCCTGGTTTTGATGC
The DNA here is from genome assembly GCA_964586565.1 of uncultured bacterium. Taxonomy (GTDB): domain Bacteria; phylum Fidelibacterota; class Marinisomatia; order Marinisomatales; family UBA1611; genus NZWG01. The sequence goes on along the minus strand of CAZPIF010000015.1, from coordinate 6,986 downwards.
TTTCACTTCAAGTAAGCGACTAAGTTTAGCTGGTGCTGGGCTATTACAAGCCTCAGCAATATCATCATTGATTAATCCATCAATTTATGATAAAAAAACTTTCTCACTTTCAATAATAAGATATCCAACTTCAATTATAAGTCAAAGCGCTGGTATGGTACTCCCCTTAAGAAGAGGGTATTGGCATTTTTCCATTAATAATATATCTTATGGTGTTTTTCAGGGATACAATATCAATGCAGAATCAACTGGCACATATGATTCAAATGATACAAGATTAATAAGCTCATATTCTCAATCACTAACGGTTGTCCCTATTAATATTGGGTTATCGGTGAGCTATTTTAATTCTAATTATGAAAGGTACAATTTAAATATATTTTCTTTTACTTTTGGAGGTCATATAAGTCTAGAAAAATATAAGGCCTTAATTGGCTTATCAGCTCATCAAATTGGGTTAAGTTATGGGAATATGGAGATTAATATGCATCCCAAACTTGCTTTGAGTGCTTCAAAGAGGCTGCAATATTTGCCATCTAGTATTTATATAGATCTAATTAATAGTCGCTCAAAAACTGAAGTTTTTACAGGAATTATTACTGATATAAATGAAAAAATAAAATTCTTTATTGGTTCTTCAACAATGAAAGGAAAACATAACTTAAAGGACAATCTCCTTAAATCACTATTAGGGGCCTCTGGTATTGGTTTTAGTTATATTGAAAGTTCTTTTTCTATGCATTATGGATTGTTTTTTTATGGAACCGGTTCATTAAATAGTGGAATTGAATTAAGTATTAATATATGATAAAACATTTATCCTTATATGTTTTAATAATAAACATTTCTTTTGCACAAAATAATTATCCAATAGTATTGATTCATGGTTTTATGGGTTGGGGACCCGGAGAAATGGGTGAATATAATTATTGGGGTGGGGAAAAAGACTTTATTTTATCTTTACAAGATAAGGGCTATACGGTTTTTGAGGTATCGGTCGGTCCAGTTTCATCTAATTGGGAGCGCGCTGTAGAATGTTATTATCAAATAAAAGGAGGTCAGGTGGATTACGGTGAATTACATTCAAAAAAATTTAATGTTACAAGAAAACCGTTAGGAAAAAACTATAAAGGGCTATATCCAATTTGGGATTCTGAAAACCCTATACACATTATTGGTCATAGTATGGGTGGTCAAACTGGAAGGATGTTGCAATATCTTCTTTCTACAGAGTTTTACGTTGATGAAGAAAACAAAACAAAGGAAAAATCTAATTTGCTTGCTTTAATACAAGGTAAAATGATAAAAAGTATAACCTCCATATCTACTCCGCATGATGGTACTACTTTAACAGAAATTGTTACTAAAACGATACCATTTTTACAATATTTTTTAGGAGTTGCTGGAATTATTGGGAATAGTTATTACAACTTTGATTTGGAGCATTTTAATTTTTATAAGAATAAGGATGAATCATGGTTGGGGTATATAAATAGAATGAGAAATCATAACGCATGGAGAACAAAAAATATTAGCTCTTGGGACCTTAGCCTAGATGGAGCTAAACAACTTAACAGTTTTTTACAGTCTTCACCTGAAATATATTATTTTTCTTTTGTTACATCTACAACACAAAAAAACACTGATAGCCCATATCATAGCCCAGTACCTGGTACTCCGATTATGATTAAAACCAGATCGAAACTGATGGGCATCAGATCTGGGTATTGGTATGATGGATCTAAAACGGATTCTCTCTGGTTCGAAAATGATGGTATTGTTAATACCGCATCCATGTATGGCCCAACAAATGGTATTAATGGAGCTGATCCAATAGTAAAATATGATAGTAGGGATATACTAATTCCTGGGCAGTGGTATTGGATTAAAATTTATGATATGGATCATTGGAGTATTATTGGACATATGGGTGACTCTGAAAGAATTAAAAAATCTCAGAAATATTTTTTAAACCACGCTGAAAGGTTGAAAAGTTTGCCAAAATAGTTGTAATATACAACTATGAACTATGGCGAAGTATTAGCTTTATTCTTTATAGAATTACGAAGTTTATACAAAAAGAAAATTGATCTGAAAGGGGCCTCTTTTCAGCAGATGATTGCTATCGTAGCAATCCCATTAGGTGGTGTTGAGATGTCTGCGTTATCAGAAAAACTAGGTATTGATAATAGTACAGCTACAAGACTTATTAATGGTTTGGTTTCAAAAAAATGGGTTTCAAGACATCAGTATGAAGATGATAAAAGAATCATAAAGGTAGGATTGACAAAAAAAGGAAAAGTTGCTCAAAACGTATTTGAAGACCAATTTGATAAAATTGGTCATATTATCGAAAAAAATATAGATTTTATTGATAAGCAAAAAACGATCGAAGTAATATCTAATCTGAAATGGATAATGTTAAAAATGAATAATATTAAATAATTTGTATAGTGCAATATAATATAGATTTTAAAAACATTATAGCATGGTATGGAAATCATAAAAGAGACTTACCTTTCCGCAACACATCTGATCCATATAAAATTTGGCTATCTGAAATAATGTTGCAACAAACGCAGATAAAAACTGCTATCCCTTACTATAAAAGGTGGATAAAAAAAATGCCTACTCTTGAACATGTTGTGAAAACTAACGAAGAAGATTTGTTAAAACTTTGGGAGGGGTTGGGGTATTATAATAGGTTGCATAATTTTTATAAAGCTGTTACCCTTGTTTTTAATAAATATGGCGGAGTAATACCAAATAATTATGATAAGTTTTTATCGCTTCCTGGAGTTGGAAAATATACAGCTGCAGCTGTATTATCAATTGCTTATCAAAAACCATATCCTGCTATTGATGTTAATATTAAAAGAGTTTTAGCTAGATATCTTGGAATCAAAAATTTCACTATTTTTAATAAAAAAAAGATTTCAAAAATTTTGAATTTATCTATTGACAAATTTAATCCAGGTCAGTTTAACCAGGCTATAATGGAGCTGGGCGCATTAATTTGTAGTCCTAGGAGCCCTTCCTGTTTACGATGCCCAATCAAGAATAATTGCAAGGCTTATCGTTCAAAAAATCCTGAAGAATACCCAACTAGGCTGAAAAAAAAAGAAAAACCACATTATCATGTTGCTGCGGGATTAATTTGGCGAGGGGAAACTTTTTATATTCAAAAAAGAAAAAGCAGTGGTATGCTTCCTGGTCTTTGGGAATTCCCAGGAACAAAAAAACGAAAGGGTGAGGGGTTAGAAAATGCCTTGAAAAGGGGGATACAAAAAGATTGTGGCATTTCAATTAAAATAACAAATAAAATTGGAAGAGTTCAGCACGCATATAGCCATTTCTCAATAACATTTCATGGTTTCAATTGTATTGAAAAGAGAAAAAAAATAGTGAACTCCGATAAATCTAACTGGATTTGTAAAACAGAATTCAATAAATATACTTTTCCCCAAGCAAATCATAAATTATTAAAATTGTTAAGTTGAAAACTTCAAATGTATAAAGCTATTGCATCAATTATTTTATGGCCATTATGGTTTATGTTTTTTGTTTCTTCATTAATTTTTATTCTTATACTGCTTTATATTTTTCCACGTAAAAAATTATATTTCGTAATTAGACCATTTTCTTGGTTGATCTGTTTTTTTGCCGGTCAGTGGCTTATAAAAGAAAATGAACCGCCTCCGATTCAAAATCAACCATATCTTTATTTATTTAATCATGTATCAATGTTTGATCAATTTATGATCGGTGCATATGTTCGTCATTACATTACTGCAGTCGGAGCAGAAGAAATATTTAAGTATCCAATTTGGGGGAAAGTTATTACGAAGTATGGTGGTGTACCCATTCAACGTAAAAGATTAAAAAATGCTATAAAAAGTTTAAACCTTGTAGAAGATTCGATAAAAAATGGTATTTCATTCATAATAGCACCCGAGGGTACAAGAACTATTTCTGGTGAATTGGGAATTTTTAAAAAAGGACCATTCCACGTTGCTAAAAATACAGGTGTAACAATTGTACCAATTGGTCTTATTGGAGGATTGGACGCGAAAATTAAAACTGATTGGCGTCTAAAACCTGGTATCTTAAAAACAAGATTTGGTAAGCCGATATATAAAGATGAATATTCAAAATTATCAGTTGAAGAAATTAGTGATTTAGTAAAAAGTCGTATTCAACATTTAATATGTTAGGAGTCTGAAATGAAAGTATATAAAAATTTTCTTATTATTTTATCATTTACAACTTTATCTGCTCAATCAGTTGCTGATAAATATGGAGATAGGATTGAGCTTCTAGGTGTTACATTTAAAGACCCTCTTGTTTTATGCCAGATACTAATAGCAATTTTTATTTCAATTGCTTTTTTACAATCTAGTATTGACAAAATATTTGACAGAAAAGGGAACTTAGAGTTTTTTAATGTTCACTTTGCTAATACAATCCTAAATGGCATTAGCACAATACTGTTAAATATAATAACAGTTTTAGAATTAGTAACATCTTTAATGCTTATTTATGGAATATACTATGCTCTATTTGAAAAAACTACACTATGGATATTTTATGGTTTTGTTTTAACTAGCGTAACAATAATATTCTTATTTACTGGACAAAGATTATCTAAAGATTATTTAGGTGCTGCCGATTTAGTCCCATATTTTATTCTAATTATCCTTGGTATTATGAGTATGTACTGATTATTTTAGTTCTAAGTATTTAACCAATATTGATAGTTAAAATTAAAATATATTTATTTAAATTATGAAAAACGAAAGTATATCAACAACCACCATCCTAATAGCATTCAACATAGTCCTTGTCTTATTGGGTTTATTATTAATAAATAATAAGATAGTAACCAGTGATGAAAAATCGGATACTTTAAAAACAAAAATCAATCAGATCGAAACACAACTTGATGTATTAATAGATGATGCAAAAAAAGCAAAACAACAAGTTATTGTAGCTAACGAAGATTTTATAGAGCTAAGTAATTCTATGGCAGTTAGTGATAAAATTCTAAAAAACTTGAATAGTGAAATCAAAGGTGCTGTAAAGGAAATAAAAGAAGTAAAAAATATGACAGAGTTGCAAAATAGGAAACTTTACATATCAGAATAAAATTCAAAAATCTCTTAAATTGTTTTTCACTAGTGCCTCTTTCCATATTGCTTTTTTATTTTTCATCAAAATCGATGGTTTGGAGTAGAATACTTTCTTGATATTTTTTTTTGAATCTTCTTCAAAAATCTGACTTTTTAAAAGACGATATATTCCAATTGCTGTTTGATCTTTAATTGAAAGATAGCCAACCTCATAACCTGTTACATCTGCAATGAATTGTAATAAGACTGGACGAGAAATCCCCCCGGATGCCATGAGAATTTTTGGGATATGGATTCCTGTAGATTTAAGACACTCTAATATATCACTTACAAGATAACCTATTGATTCCATTGCTGCTCGAATAATATTATCAGGGTCCTTGTCAAGATTTACATATAAATCATCAAATCCAGTTTTCCAATATGGAGAAGATAAACCATTGAAACCTGGTATAAAAACTCCATCGGTATTTTTTTTATTAACACGGGTCTCCCAGTTCATTTTATCGTGGGGGATATTTAATACTTTTTCTAAATGATGGAATAATGAATTACATGCATTTATAGTCCCTTCTATCATGAAAATTTTATATTTTTTATTTGAAAACAAGACACTAGAAATAAGCCGTGAATTTTGCATTAATTTGGTTCCTAAGTTATATTGAACACTACCAGACGTTCCTAGACTAATTCCAATTTTATTAGGAATAATTCCTGATTGACCAATCAAAGAAGCTTGTTGGTCACCCATAACAATAGATAAAGGGATTTCTGTTTTATAGATATTCCCAAAATTATGCTTTGTTGGAACAATAGGTGGTAAACAACTTTCTTTAACATTAAAAAGCTTTAGGCAGAACTTTGACCATTGATTTTTTTTGATATTGAATAATAAAGTTCTACAGGCTATTGATTCGTCTATTGCTGGATTACCAGTAATTACATGTGTAATAAATGCACTTAAAGGGCCAAAATACAATTCATCATTTTCTATTCTTCTTTTTAATTTCTTATCATTTTTTATCATATGTAAAAACTTAGGCCCTCCGAAATGAGGACTAAGTGGGGCTCCAGTGATACCCCATATTTTATTTCTGTATTTTTCAAAGGTATTTGCAATTTTATGTGCACGACTGTCCTGCCAGCTCAGGGCAGTGGTTACGGGACGGCATGTGTCCTTTTCCCAAAATAAAAACGTAGATCTTTGAACAGCTATACCAGCATTATTTACTTTTCTTTGTCCAGCAAATGAAAGCATTTCAAAAAATAGTATTTTTATATCTTTTAAAATAAATGAAGGGTTAAGCTCCATATGAAACAACTTTGGTCTATCAATAACGCATTTTATTTTTTTACTTTTTAAGATTTTACCTTTATTATCTAATAAAAAGGCTTTTGTAGAGGAGCTTCCTTGGTCAATTATTATATAGCACATTTTTTATAGTTTTTGAGTATTCTAATTCTAGAAATCTCAATGCCTATAATGCCACATAATTATGATATTTAATTGAATATTGTTCTTTAAAAAATCAATTGGACAAATTGTGGAAAATTAAGATACAATTTTTTAGGGCCTATTTTGATATATTTATTAAATAATTCAAATTATAACCAAAACATTTTTCTAGATGTGATTTTTAATTAAAATTAGGTGGAACATTTAGCAATAATATTAACCTTATCTTAAATAGAGGGAGTACTATATGACTTATATTATTTGTGAGCCTTGTGTGGGGACTTGTGATACAGCTTGTGTAGAAGTTTGTCCAGTAGATTGCATTCACGGGCCACATGATAAAACAGGTGCAGGAGCTGAAGCAAAAGTAGAGGGATTTATACCAAAAGAAAATGATTCAT
>CAZPIF010000014.1:0-15359 GCA_964586565.1 uncultured bacterium | reverse complement strand
AGATCCCTTAATCAACCCAAAAATGAACCCAAGTAAACTGTTCACTAATTTGTTCCCTCCTGATAGCAAACTAATATGAAGCATAGTAATAAAGAATCTTGTTAATAATAAAGTGACTGAAAAGATAAAAGCAAATGCAATAAAAGTAGATAGCCAATTATCTAAAGAGAACATACTGCTTAATTTAATGGATAAAGATGCGGACTTTGAGATTGATAAAGAGGTAGCTAGAACTAAACCAAACAACTGTCCTATTTCTTCTATTAAACCTTTATTAAAACCATTATAGCCCAAAAATAAAATATATAAAACAGCCAAAAAATCTAGAGTCCACGACATTTAATCCAAAATTTCTCTTAATATTTGATTTGCAAGCTTTCCATCAATTTTTCCATCACCACTTTGGATTATTAATGGCATAACCCTACCTATTTCTGAAATACTTTTCACACCAACATCACCTACAACTTTTTGAACTAATTTTCTAATTTCATCTTCGGTCATCATTTTTGGTAAATAATTATTTAGAATATTGATCTCTTCTTTTTCTTTCTCAGCCAAATCTAATCTATTGGCTTTTTCGTATATATCAGCTGCTTCATTACGCTGTTTAACAGATGTTTTAATAACAGATATACATTCTTTTTCCGTTAGCTCTTTTCTATGGTTAATTTGGTGCTCTTTTAATTTTGCTAATAATACTCTTAAAACTTTAGTTGTCACTTTATTCCCTGATTTCATGGATGAGTGCATATCTGCCGTTATATTATCGATAAATTTCATATCAGGCGTTATCTATTCTTTTCATTGTAACCAACAAATGATCTTTATTTGTTTCAAATCCAATGAATCTTCTACCCTGCTGCTTACACGCAACACCAACATCCCCAAGTCCCATAAACGGATCTAATATCCAATTAAGTTTAAAACTACTAGCCTCTAAAATTCTTGAAAACAACTTTTGAGGATAACTACTTATCTCATTTGTATTTGAAGAAATATCTACCCATAGATTAGATTCAATATTTTTTGTGGATATAGTATCAATAGTATTTATTCCTACTGGCTGTTGACTAAATAGAAACTCATCAGTCTTTGTAGCAAACCAAATGTCTGCTATTTCATTTTTCCACGTTTTATTTTTTTGAGAACTACATAGGTTTTTCCAGGTAATCCTTGTTTGAATATGAAAAAAATTAGAGAGTAGCCCTTGATACATTCCTGAATATTCCCATGGGCAAAGAATATAAATTGAACCTGTATTTTTTAATACCCTTTGTGATTCATTTAACCATGATTGATTCCATTTATAATACTCTTGGAGTGTATTACCATGGCCTGGATCTAGGGTGGTTTCCCAATTGTCCTCTGGCGGTCTTGCAATAATAAGATCTATAGATTCAGCAGGAATTTTTCTTAATCCATCTATACATTTTGATAAATAGAAACCCTCTTCCATTTTCTCATTAGATATTGACAGATCTTCCACTGTTCGAATCGCAGGTAAATATTTGTTTAAATCATCAATTGTTAAACCAGGAAAAGTCTCCATTGGATTATTTAATAAGTTTATATTCAAATTTTTATACGAATCTGACATATCAAAATTTATATAATAATTACTTTATATTCTTTTGGTAATGTTTTTTCAATTAAAAAAATAATTTGCAACTTCAAAGTATGAAAAATATCAAAAAAGTACTTTTTGTTTGTACTGGTAACAGCTGCAGGTCTCAAATAGCAGAGGGAATATTGAAACAAAAATCAAATCAGATTTTTGATGTGTTTAGTGCAGGAAGTCACCCTAGTCGTGTTCACCCAAGTGCTATCAAAATTATGGAAGAAGTCGGTATTGATATTTCTCATCACACATCAAATCATATAGATGAATATCTCAAAGATGAAATAGATATCGTCATTACAGTTTGCGATAATGCTTATAAAACTTGCCCGGTATTTCCTGGAAATGTACAAAGAATTCACTGGAGCATAAAGGATCCCTTTCGTGATTGGGACCAAGACCCATCTCATTTAAAAAATTTTAGAAAAACCAGAATAGAATTAGAAGATCGAATAAACAAGTTCTTAAAAGAGGCAGGCTCAATATGATAAAAAAATATATTATACCCAATATAGTCCTGCTTACTTTGGTTTACGCTGGTGAAATATCAGTTTCAATATCAGAAAATTTAGTAAATGACTATCTTAAATTGATTGGTGATCATCAAATACCAAAAGGGAAGCGTGACGATCAAGCTCTATGGTCAATAAAAAACCCTCAAGTTAAATTTCTTGAGGGTTCTGCAGAATTCCATGCAACTGTGCAATATAAAAAAGGGAAAATACACATCAAGAAACAAGTGACAAAAAATATGTATGTTGAGTACAACTATGATGCGAACATAATACAGTTAAAGATTGAGGATCCAACAATAAAAATGGAGAGAAAAAATAAAAGTTTAGGAATGTTCGACCTTAGTTCAATTTACCAAAAAGAAGGCTTAAGATTTCAAGGCCCTCGACCTAAATCGGAAACAATAAAACTGAAAACAATAAAAGGGCGAATAAAAATTGATATGAACATAAAAAAATCTCTGATTTATTTTGAACCTGGTGTAGTAAGGGTCGCTATTGATCTTGAATATAAATAGAATATTTTCTCACAAATGAAAGTAGCTCTTTCAAAACTACCTATTTCTGGTTGGTGGTCAAAAGGTATGCCTAAATATCATGATAACCCCGCAATGATAGAGTCTGCCATACCCGATTTAGAATTAGCAAATAAAGAGAGACAGAATTTAATATCCGCAATAACTAAAAGCGGTCATGAGATAATAGAATTTGATTTTCCAAAAGAACTAGATCAAAATGATCCAAAACATGATTTTATTTTTATAAGAGACTCTTTTATTTCTGATCAAAATGGAACAGCTATCGTATTGAGAGCAGGGCAACCCTCGAGAAGAATTGAAAATAAAGTTATTAAAAAGTATCTCGAATCTTTAAACATGAATATTATTGAAATGCCTGACAAATCAGAACTCAAAGCTGATGGTGGAGAATTCTATTATTGTAAAAAAGATAATCTACTTTTCAGCGGTATTCAAAGAAACACTATCCAAGGAGCCAATTATGTGGCTGAAAAATTACATATTAAAAACATGGTATTAATCGAAGGAGAAGGTTATCACCTAGATACGTTTTTCACTCCTGCACTAGATAAGGATGGAAGAATAGCAGCGCTTATTATATGCTTAAGTGTTGTATCAAAAAAGTCGAAAAAAAGAATCTATGAATTAGCAAATAAAATGAATATCCCAGTTTTTGATATCCCTCCAAAAGATGCTATAGGCTCAAAAAGCCAGATAGGATCATTTGCCGCTAACGCACTACCACTCCCAGGTATATTAATTAGACCTAGTGTATTTTCTGATAAAAAGATAGATGAAGAATTACTAAAGCTTGGTATTGAGCAAGTTATAACTCCAACAAGTCAGTTCCAGCTTAGTGGGGGATCAATACACTGCTTAACCAATGAATTATAACAAGAAGGATCAAAATAAAGAGACCCTTCTTGTATAAAAATCAAAGACTAAATACCAAATCCTAGTCTCATATTTAACGCCCCAAATCCTTTTGCTCCAGGAACAACATCCTCAACAAAAGTATGTCTATAAATTAAAAATGTATCAAGCATTAACAGTTTAAACTGCAAGCCTGCTTGAACATGGAAACCAGAAGACTTAACAATATTATCATCATCTTCTAGGTACTCTAATAACGCTTGATCCAATGCTGATGGATCAGCGGTTAGATCACCATCTAATAAACCCTTAACCATATCAACATCAGCAACTGGTAGAGTTCTATGAGAATTAACACCCAGTCCTGCATGTGCTTTTGCTGCTGCTAAAAATGGAATCGATAGACCCGCAACCTTTCTCCTAACCGTAGTATAGGTGTTGACTGATCCCCAACCAAATGATATTGGTGGCATACTTCCAAGAGCATTTTGAAATTCAATATCATATGTATTACCTATCAAATTAAAATCAAACTCAACATCAATAAATGGCATTAAATCAATATATACATATCCACCTATATTACCCGAACCATCAAACGCCCCATTTGTTAATGTCACACCTGGCACATTTGTTTCTGGTGAGGATGCATCCACACTAAAGATTCCTTGTCCTATCTGGACCCCAAATCCACCAACTGCAAATAAAGAACAAGGCATAATACATATAATAGATAGTAAAAAAAATTTCTTCATTTCTATTCCTTTTTTTATTGTTTAAATAGATTTACAGAGTTTACGCTAAGTATTAAGATGAAACAAATCACTCATTGATAACTCGTATCACTCCTGAATAAATTTGGGGATAACATTCTTTATATGAAACAATACTTCATTTCAATTATTTTACTAATAAGTGGATGGCTTTTCCCACAGCAGGTACTATGGCCTACAACGGTCGGAAAATATTTTTCATCAAATTTTGGTGAAAATAGAGATGATCATTTTCATATGGGTCTTGATATCAAAACAAATGGGAAAATTGGTATGGAGGTGCTTGCAGTTGAAGATGGATATATAAGTCGAATTAGATCGGATTATAATGGGTATGGGAAAGCTATTTATCAAAGAACTATATCAGGGCACGAAGTTGTTTATGGGCACCTCGAATCTTTTACCCCAACTATGGAAAAAGTGTGGAGGTTACAACAAGGGAAACGTTTAAGCTATAATGTAGATACACAATTTTCCCCTCGAGAATTTTCAGTCAAAAAGGGAGATTTAATTGGGTACTCTGGAAATACCGGGCACTCTTTTGCTCCACATATTCATTTTGAATATCGTGATAGTAAAAGTACTCCGTTGAATCCGCTGGTTATGGCATTTGAATTAGAAGATAATATTATGCCAATAGCTCAAGAATTAGCAATTATACCACTGTCTGAGGGTGCCCTTGTCAACGCAAGTCCCCTTACTCAAATCATTCCACTGTTCCGTGATAAGACTGGAATTTATCATTTTGCAGATACTTTGAGCATATTTGGAGAATTTGGATTTGCAATAAAAGCAATTGATAAAAGACAAGGAACAAATAATAAATATCAATTCCAAAAAGTAGAGCTTGAAATAGACAACCAATTAGAATTTGAAATTAAATATGAAAGAATTCCCTTTAATCAGGGGAAATTTGCAAAGACAGTAATCCAATATGATTTAGAAAGAAAAAATATGGGTGAATTTCAAAAACTGTACCGACTACCTGAACATAAAAAATTAAATATTCACACCTCTAATGATCTAGGGATTATCGGCTTGTCTCCAGGTATTCATTCTGTGCAAATAAATATTTTTGATGCATATGGTAATAAAACCATCATTAAGGGAATGATTGCTGGTACTTTTCCTATGACAATAGAAGCAAAAGAGATTTTCAGAGACAATAAAGTTATAATACTTGCACTAACACCCAAAAGAGGTAGTCTAGGAATAAGAGATGCGGTGATTTATAACTTCACAAAGTATGGATTTGCTGATAGTAAGGTTGATATTATTCATGCTGAGAGAGTAAAAAAAGATTTACATGTTACTATTCCTCTGAAATCAATAAAAAATCGAACTTTGCAAATTATTGGTATTAATCAACTAGGAGGAATGGTTAACCCATACCACTGGCCAAATGATTCTAAAATAAGTATAGTAGATTTGAATCCAGATTTAAAAGTATCAAATACTGAGAGAGGAATTTTTTTACAAATTGATCTTGATCAATACTCTCCTGCAAAAGCGACTATAAAATTTGCAAACGATAATACTTTCATGTCTTATCCAATGAATCAAATACAACCCAATACATTTCTAACTGATCGGCTCTCTCATTCTGTGGTAAAAAATATGAAATATATTGATGTTGAATTGAGCCATGACAACCTTTTGAGGGAAACCCGTTTTCATTACTCAATGCAGGTTGTGGAACCTGGAGATGAACAATATGCTTTTTCAAATGATCGAGATTGCTCTATAAAAACACAAGCTGGTACTTTCTTCCAAACTAATGTTATATGGATTGAGCAGGTTAAAAATTTTCCTAAAATTGAAAATGGATTTCACATGTCTAAAGTATATCAGCTTCAGCCATACGACCTCGCATTGAGGGGGAAATTCCAAGTAGGCATAAGATATTCTATTGATCTTGTAAAACACTCAAACTTAGGAATTTATTATTACGACCAAAAATCTCAAAAATGGGAATACGTTTTGACAAAAAACAATCAACGGAAACAAATATTAACTGCTGAATTAGATCAAATGGATGCAGTAACTATAATCCAAGACCTAGATGCACCCAATATAAATAGAACATTCCCAGGGAATAATGGCAGGTATCACTTAGGAGATGTAGATCATATATCAATACAAGTCGACGATGAAATTTCAGGTATTGAATCAGAAGAAACGTCATTTAATCTATTATTAAATGATCAAATTTTATATCCGGCATTTCAACCACTAAAAAAAATAATATCTTATAACTTTGATCAACCTCTGCAAAAAGGACCTCACAAAATTGATTTCAGTGTAAAAGACAGAACGGGAAATCAATCAAGTGAAACTATTTACTTTACCATTTACTAGTGTTCTTCCCCTATAGAGACGATAACCCAAGTGTTCTTTATCCATATTCAACATACATAATTATTAGTATAAATTTATTTATATTTTTATTGCAGTTTTATATCGCTGGCAACAATCCAAAACTAGCACAAAACTTAATTTACAAATTTGGATTTATTCCTACCGAATTCAACCCAATGAATATTTTAACATCTATGTTTATGCATGGTGGTTTTTTTCACATAGCTGGTAATATGTGGTTCCTGTATATTTTTGGTGACAATATTGAGAGTCTATTAGGTCACATTAGATTTTTTTATTTTTATATTTTTTGTGGAGCTGGAGCTGCTATTGTGCAATTTTTTATTGATCCTACATCAAGTATTCCGATGGTAGGTGCAAGTGGAGCCATAGCTGGAGTTCTTGGCGCATATATGATAAAATTCCCAAAAGCTAGGGTCCATGTTTTTACAGTAATTATATTTTTTATTACTACTTTTGTTGTTCCTGCTCAATTAGTGCTGGGGATATGGTTTATAATGCAATTGTCTGGAGGGCTAAGTAGCTTAGGAATTGACACAACTGGTGGTATTGCATGGTTTGCACATATTGGTGGCTTCATTTGGGGAATTACTTTTATAAAAATTTTTCAAACATTTAAAATAAAAAAAATATGAACGAAAAATTAATCCAAAAAGCAATTGAAATGAGAAAGTTTTCCTTTGCTCCTTTTTCAAAATATAAAGTTGGCTCATCAGTAAAAGCTAAAAATGGGGATATAATTGGAGGTTGCAATATAGAATCTTCAAGTTATGGCTTGACCTGCTGTGCTGAGAGAATTGCACTATATACAGCTATTGCAAAAGGATATACTGATTTTATATCCCTAGCAGTAGCAACTGAAAATGGAGGCTTCCCTTGTGGTGCATGTCGCCAAGTTATTTGGGAACTTTGTGGAAACATACCAATTTACATTTGTAATAAGAATGGTGTTTTAGAAACAGTTTATTCTGCAGACCTTTTACCTAAAGCTTTTGATTCAAAATTTTTAAAATGAAACCAGTAATTATTGGTATATCTGGAGGAACTGGATCCGGTAAAACTTTTATTGCAAAAAAAATTAAAGAAAGATATACAAATCAAAAGATACTTATTATAGAACAAGACTCTTTTTATAATGATTTTTCTCATCTAAAATATAAAGATAGAACTAAAATTAATTTTGACCACCCTTCATCTATAGATTATGAACTTTTGGTAGAAAAAATAGAATTATTATCAACTGGTGAAAAAATCCAATTACCTAATTATGACTTTTCAATGCATATCAGAAAAGATAATGATAAATTTTTTTACGGGAGTAATATAATTATTGTTGAAGGAATATTTACTCTTTACTTTCCTATAGTTCGAGAGTTTCTTACAATTAAAATATATATTGATACTCCAAAAGATTTACGTCTCAAAAGAAGATTAAAAAGAGATACAAAAGAAAGACAACGGTCAATTAATTCAATCAAGAATCAATTCAACTCTGTTGCTCAGCCAATGCATAAAAAGTTTATTGAACCAACTAAAAATTATGCTGATATCATTATTAATGGTGGTGATAATATATCCAATATAATGAAAGCACTAAAAATAAAATTGGATGCCGTCATATTATGACTATAAAACCTATAAATACAGGTTGGATTGAAGTGATATGTGGAAGTATGTTTTCAGGAAAAACTGAAGAACTAATACGTAGACTAAGACGAGCAAAAATTGCAAAAATGTCAGTATCAATTTATAAACCAATAATTGATTCACGTTACAGTGATGGTCATATTGTCAGCCACAACCAGTCAGAAATGGAATCTCATTCAGTCAGTAATTCTAAAGATATACTTAATTTTTCAAAAAATTATCAAGTTATTGGTATTGATGAAGCTCAATTTTTTGATAAATTTTTAGTAGATACTTGTAAAAAACTTGCTATGGGGAAAAAACGTGTAATTATTGCTGGGCTAGATAGAGATTATCGCGGGTTACCTTTTGGACCAATGCCAGAAATAATGTGCGAGGCTGACTATCTAGATAAACTAAGAGCAATATGCGTTATATGCAGTAACCCCGCATCTTATACTCATAGAATAACAAACCAATCGGAACAAGTTATCATTGGCGAGACTGATAAATATGAAGCTAGGTGCAGAAATTGTTTTAAAGCACCCTAGGATTATTAAGAATGAACTTTAGAGGATTAATTGGCGTTCTCTTTTTATTGAGCATTGCCTATCTATTATCAAATAATCGGAAGGCAATAAAAAGCAGAACTGTTTTGTGGGGGTTAGGTTTGCAATTTTTCTTTGCATTAATAATCTTGAAAATTCCATTTATCAAATCACAGTTTTCATATATAGATCAGATTTTTAAAAGAATAATTAGTTTTTCAGATGCCGGAAGTAATTTTTTGTTTGAATCATTTATTCCTGGAGTTGGCTATCATGAAGCAATGGTAAGTTTTGCATTCAGAGCACTACCTGTAATAATATTTTTTTCCAGTCTCATTAGTATTGGCTATCACTTTGGAATTATACAATTTATAGTTAAGTGGGTTGCAAAAATTATGCAAAAAAGCATGGGTACAAGCGGCGCAGAAACTTTAAGTATATCAGCAAATATATTTGTTGGTCAAACAGAGGCTCCGATTATGGTTCGTCCATTCATTAATAATATGACAAAATCAGAATTAATGGCAATTATGACTGGTGGATTTGCAACTACAGCTGGATCTGTCTTAGCACTATACGTTTTATGGCTAGAAAAAATTCCAGGAATTGCAGGGCACATGCTAGCAGCAAGCATTATGTCTGCTCCAGCGGCACTAGTGGTTGCAAAAATAATTTATCCAGAAACAGAAAAATCAGAAACTAAAGGAAACCTTAAAAATATTCCTAAAAAAGAAACACAAAATGTAATGGATGCTTTGGGAAAAGGCGCTACAGATGGCTTAAAACTTGCGGCAAATGTTGCGGCCATGCTTATTGCATTTGTATCTATAATATCCATGGTAAATTATTTCTTAAGTTTTATATTTTCAATGAACATGCAAGAAATGATGGGTGTTTTTTTCCAACCCTTGGCCTGGACGATGGGGGTGCCTTGGGATGAAGCAAAAATATTAGGTTCTCTTATGGGTGAAAAAATTGTTTTAACAGAATTGATAGCATATTCTAATCTTAGCGATTTAGTAAATGAAAATTCAATTTCAAACCGAACTGCAATAATTGCTAGTTATGCACTTTGTGGATTTGCTAACTTTGGATCAATAGGCATTCAACTAGGTGGCATAGGTGGAATGGCCCCTAAAAGAAGAAGAGATTTATCTAGAATTGGTGTGAAGGCAATGGTTGCTGGTGCAATAGCTTCTTGGCTTACAGCAACAGTTGCGGGATTATTAATATGAGATTACTAATTATGGGTCCTCCTGGAGCTGGTAAGGGTACGCAAGCTGAGCGTATTAAAGATGAATTAAACATTATTCACATATCAACTGGATCGCTTTTGCGCAAAGAAATAAAAAATGAAACCCAAATAGGTTCTATCGCAAAAAGATTTATAGATAAAGGCAGATTGGTACCAGATTCAATTTTATTAAGTATCATAAAAAGCAGAACTAGTGAATCTGATTGTAAAAACGGTTATATATTGGATGGCTTCCCAAGAACATTGTCTCAAGCAAGAGGTCTTGAAGATTTTTTAATAAAATCAAATCTAAATTTGAATTATGCAATTCACCTTGAAGCAAAAGAAAATGAACTGATAAATAGACTAATAAAGCGTGGCGAAGATTCTGGAAGAAGTGATGATAAACTTGATATTATTAAAAAACGACAAAAAATATATTGGGAGGAAACCGCTCCATTATTAGACTATTACCATAATAAAGATATATTAATAAATATTGATGGATTGGGAAGTATTGATATTGTCACCAAAAGAATATTTAAAATTTTAAGAAAAAAATGCTAAAAATTGGATTAACTGGTGGAATCGGTTCTGGAAAAAGCTCAGTTAGCTTATTGTTTAAAAATTGGGGTGCTTATATTTTTGATGCAGACTCTGTTGCAAAAGAAATTTTAAAAAATAATGAAACTGCACAAAATGAGATTATTGCAGAATTTGGTACTGATGTTCTAAATAAAGAAAACAAAATTGAAAAATCAAAATTAGCTAGAATTGGTTTTCAGGATGAAAATCACCAACTCAGATTAAATGCGATAATACACCCCTATGTTTTCTCCTACATCGATTCAGAATTTGATAACGTTTTAGAATTGGGAAAACATGAGGTCTTTTGTGTAGATGCCGCGTTGATATATGAATCTGGCGCAGATACACACATGGATTATACAATTGTTGTTACTTCTCACTTAAAACTACGTATTGAGCGTGTTATGAAAAGTGGTCTTTTAACTAGAGAAGAATTTATGAAAAGGGTTGATCTTCAATGGCCCGATGAAGATAAAGTGCATATGGCTGATTATGTAATTCACAATAATAGCACTGAAGATGATTTAATAAGAGAATCAAAAAAGGTATTTGATTTGCTGTTATAGATTAATTTCTTAGACTTACTGGTTTATCTAAAATTTCTTTAACAATTATTGATTTACGTAGTAATCTTTTTGAGTAAAAAAGCTCATCTTTTATATTAACTGATCTAAACCATTTATTGCCAAGATGTAGTTCTCGTCTTTTTGCGAGGTTTGAATGATATATTTTATCTTCAAATGATTCAATTTTTTCTTCAGTTTTTGTTAAATCACTATCATCATAGTTGTTTGTATTCTCAACTAGCTCTTCTTTATCTAGATTCTTTTCATCTGTTTTTGTCTCATTCTTGATTAAATCTCTTGTTTCTTTATTTAATTCTGGTGTTTCAGGGTTCTGCTCAAAAAGATCATTCAGAAATTGACCATATCTATTTTCAAATTTTTCATTTTCTAACTGAGAATCAGAATCCCAACTTGGGTCAGATTCTATTTCCTTTCTCTTCTGATCTTGTTGCCTTTTTTTAAAAAATCCTGAAATTAAATATAAAAGTAAAACCCCTAGCCATTCCATATCGTTAACTCTTCTTTACCAAAAGAAATAATACTCCATTAGAAAATATTTCATTAAAAAAGGGTATAAATGATAGTGGATTTATGATTTTAGGAATGCCAAATCTAAATTTATATGCAGGTCTAATAAACCAATGGCTTTCTTTTTCTATCTTAAAACCTATATCTATAATCATCTTTTTTATGTTTTTTATTGAAACTCTTTTCTTTTTTGTCTCTAATAAATAGTTAATTTTTCTTTTATTACATCCCAAAATACTCAAATAAAACTTATATAATATATCAGGCAATAGGTATAAGTATGGTAGCTTGGCTAATATTTTAGGAGCAGTTTGTTGGTGCCCTGCGTATGCACAATATTTGGGTGGGAATGACATAAAAACCTTCCCTCCTTCGTTTAGAAGCCCATACATATTTCTAAGTGCTATTTTTTTATTTTCTATATGCTCTATTACATCTCTAATAATTATTATATCATAATTATCAATTATTTTTTCTTTGTATGAATTTGGGTTACAAATGTCAGCTTGAAAAAGATGTATAGAATTATTTTGATCTAGCAATATGGCATTACTATACCTTTCATTGGATAATTCTAAACCAGAACATTTAGCACCCTTACTTTGATAAAACTTAAGCAGTCCTGCTTCTGCGCAGCCAATCTCTAGTATTTTTTTATCTTTTAAATCATAACAGTCAATATAATCAAATAAAAAATTTTCACCATACCAGTACTGTTCTTTATAACAACGTAAACATCTATTAGATATTTTATTTATGATATTATTTGGAACGTCTATTTGCAAAATACTTTGTAAAACCTTTTAATTATCGTCCTCTGAATCATCTGAAATAGCATCTGAACTAGTATCTGCAATAGAATCTCGCATAGTTGTATCAGACTTTATATTCTCCATTTTATAATAATCCATAATACCCATATTCCCTTCTCTAAATGCAGTTGCCATAGCCTTAGGTACATCTGATTCTGCTTCAACAACTTTAGCTTTCATTTCCTGTGTCCTCGCTGTCATCTCTTGCTCTTCAGCCACTGCCATTGCTCTCCGAGTTTCTGCTTTAGCCTGTGCAACACGAAGATCAGCTTCGGCTTGATCAGCTTGCAGAGATGCTCCAATATTTTTTCCTACATCTAAATCTGCAATATCAATTGATAGAATTTCAAAAGCTGTCCCCGCATCTAGACCCTTGTCTAGTACTGCCCTAGAAATACTGTCTGGATTTTCAAGTACTTCTGAATAACTTGAAGCAGAACCAATCGCAGAAACGATACCTTCTCCTACCCTTGCAATGATAGTATCATCTGTTGCACCACCAACCAAACCTGGAATATTCGTTCTCACCGTTACGCGTGCTCTTGCTTTTAACTCTATACCATCTTTGGCAACAGCTGCTAGGTACCCGTCTTTCGGTGCATTTATAACTTTAGGGTATACTGATGTTTGAACAGCTTCGTTCACATCTCTACCAGCTAAATCAATCGCGGTTGCAGTTTCAAATGGTAGTGGAATATTTGCTTTGTCTGCTGCAATCAATGCTGAAACTATATTCTGCACATTACCTCCTGCAAGGTAATGAGTTTCTAACATATCAGTTGAAATACTTGCTAAACCAGCTTTATGTAGATTAATAACACCATCCGTAACAAGTCTAGGAGAAATTTTTCTTAAACGCATTCTAATTAAATCTACAATCCTTATTCTTCCTATTCCCAATGACACAATACCTTGAATCCACATACCAACTGGTACAAAATAAAGAATAACCAGTGTTGCAAATACAATAAACCCAAGTAACAACATTTGAACTATTGGCATAATTATTTCCTTTTATTTAATTAATTCTCTAACTGTAACTCTATTACCTTCCACAGAAAGGACCTCTATTTTTTTACCCTTTTCAATATAGCCACCTTCACTAACAACAAAAACTCTCTTGTCATTAATTATGATCCATCCTGATGGATGTAAGTCAGTATCAGTGATACCTGAATGTCCTTTCAATGTCTCCCATCCCTGAGAATTGGAATATCCTTTGTTTTTTTCTTGTGATGATGGTGCAGTCAATTGTTCCCAAAATTTTGATTTAATCATTATTTTTAATAATAAAAATAAACCGACTATTGCCCCAAGTAATCCAATAAGAAACCCATCCATAGCTTGTCCAACTATTTCATCACCAACTGGCACATCTGGTAATAATAAAAGATACATACCATATAAAACTAATCCTATACCACCTATTCCTATTACTCCAAATCCAGGTATAACAAGCATCTCTAAAAAAATTAATGCTAAGCCAGCCATAGTAAATATTAAATCTGACATAGTTGCTAATTCAGCGATGTAGGAAGCACTAAGAGATAAAATTAAACAAGTGAGTCCTACAAAACCAGGAATCCCCCAACCTGGACTTTGAAGTTCAAACAATATACCAAGAAATCCAAAAGTAGTTAATAATGAAGCAACAACAGGAT
Source organism: uncultured bacterium (assembly GCA_964586565.1). Taxonomy (GTDB): domain Bacteria; phylum Fidelibacterota; class Marinisomatia; order Marinisomatales; family UBA1611; genus NZWG01. The sequence continues at coordinate 1,120 of CAZPIF010000014.1, read as the reverse complement.
CTGTAAGAAATCTAACTATTTTTTCTGACCAGTTTTCTGAAGTTTCAATTAATTCAATACTGCCATAACCGAGTGAATCGATAATTGAGCTAACAGTTTCATACGTCCCATCAGCTATTTGATATTTTAAGGCTTGATCTGTAGTAAGTGAAATTAATTTTCCTTCTTTCCTACCCTCGATATCATTTACCAACATTGAATCTCCATCAATCACCAAATGTGTAAAACTTAGATCCTCATCAACCATCCCTCTTGCAATTTCTTTATTCCGCCCACGTTTTTCGGCAGTAGAAGCCATTTCTTCCCGCATAAAACTAATTACTTTTTCACTACCTTTTTTACCAGACATATCAACAGCAGTTGCTGCTCCAATTAATGCACCTCCAGTCATAAAAATTTTTTCACATGATAACGATATTAATGCTCCAGCAGAAATTGCTCGACGATTGATAAAGGCAATTGTTTCAATATCAGAAGCTAATATTGCATCTTTAATTTGAGTAGCCGCATCAACACGGCCTCCAAATGTATTGATATCAAAAATAACAGCAGAAGCATTTTTTGTTTTAGCTTCCTCTAATGTTCTTTTTATAAATGGCGGCAAACCTAAGTCTATAGTGCCATTAATGGGAACTCTATAAACTGTGTCTGCGTATAAGAGTGTAATAGTAGAAAAAAGGTATAATAAATAGTTTTTCATTTTATTGAATTTGATAAATAATCAAGAAAATTCGGGTCAAATATAGTAATAACAAATCTGTAATTTCACATAGAATGAAATTAAGTCACTCAATAACTTACATTATACTTAAACAGTTAAAGAAAATTTTGGGATCCATGTCCCCAAAATCTAGATATAGATTATCAACGTCTTTAGCAAGTTTATTGTTTAAATCAAAGCACCTTAGATCCAAACAAGCACAAAAAAATTTACGTAAAGCTTTTCCCTATTGGTCAGAAAAAAAAATCTTATATATTTTAAAAAAGACCTATGTATTCTTTACAAATAATTTTATTGAATTTATAGCAACACCAAAATCCTGGAATGGGATTGAAATTAGTGTTTCAGGTAAGAATATTCTAGAATCTAGCTTAAAAAAAAATAGAGGAGTTATATTTA
>CAZPIF010000013.1:0-15427 GCA_964586565.1 uncultured bacterium | reverse complement strand
CAGCCATACCGTGCATAGCAATAATTTCTGATCTAGATGAAAAACCCCTATCCGTTGGTCGATTTTGAGTCAATAAATAATGATGAATAGATAGTAGTATTATTGTGATTTTAAATGTGTGAATTAGCATACTCTCTTCTAAGCTCCTTCAGTTTTTATAGATAAAAAAGAAAAAAATAAAATAAAATCAATATAACCTATCATACCAATGATCTTTGCTTAATAAAGCATCTTTTGTTAATTGTTTTCCATTCGATAATAGCTTTATTGTGTAGAGTCCCGGTTTTGCGCGAATATGTTTATAGTTTATTTCACGCCAATCTGATTGTGGTTGTATCCAGATTCCCAGGGAACGGCCTGTTACTGATACTTCTTCATCGGGTTCACCAAAATGGTCATGCCCGTCATAATAGTCAAAAAATAGTTCCTCTGTTTTAGTCTCTTCAATCCATTTTTTAACTTGTTTTTTTTCTTTACTTGTGCGTGGTATTCGTTCGGTTAGGTACCACTCAACCTTATTTAATCCAGCCTCCGCTGGTCCCTGGTATTCGTTGATAAGATACTTACCTCGATAAACTTGAACTTGGACACTGTCTTTTAGTTTATTTCTTAAGTAATAGTTTACAATAATACCCTTAGGTGCATTTTCACCCCAATAATTTTGGTGATTAGCAGCCACCTGTTTTTGTCTGCTTGAGATCCAAAGAACTTGGGGCTCAATATCAAAAAGGTGTACATCTTTAGTTAAAATAGATTGGTCTAGTTCTTGAAGAGGTGATACGTCAGCAATCCAAATACTTCTACCAAATGTACCAACTACTAAATCATTTTCTCGTGGATGAATCATTAAATCATGTATAGGTACGTTGGGCATATTATTTTTGATAGATGACCAGTGCATACCATCATCTATTGATACATATATACTTCGAGAGGTACCCAAGAAAAGAAGATTTGGATTTTTATGGTCTACTTCGATCACATTCACAATTTCATCATTTGGAATGCCTTCTGAAATAGAGGTCCATGTTTTTCCAAAATCATTAGTTTTATAACAATAAGGTTTTAGATTTAATTCAGATTGTAATTTTGGAGAGCAGTAATAAGCATGGCCACTTGCATCAAAATTACTTCGTGCTCCAATTAGACTTACATATGCTTTTTTAGGATCGTGGTGAGATGATACTACTCTTGATACATACATATCTTTTGTATCATCTGGTAGGTTATCACTAATTTTTTTCCAAGATTTTCCACCATCTGAAGTTAGATGGATATTGCCATCATCAGTGCCTACCCAAATAACTCCTTTTTCCAATGGAGACTCATCAATTGTTGTAATAGTTCCCCAAGCTTTACCATTGTCCTCACATTTTCCTTCATTGGATAAGTCTGGACTTATTTCTTTCCAATCCGTACCTCGGAAATCAGAACGAAGAAGCACATTTGCCCCATGGTAAAGGACATTACTATTATGTGGAGAAATTAATATTGGTGCGATGTAATTAAATCTGAGTTCTTCCCTTTCATACTGGATATTTCTGCGAGAGCTTGTTGTTTGATCATTGATAGAAATATCGCCATATTGTGATTGTACATAAAGCCAACGACTATCGGAAGGATCTACCTGTACGTCCCCGCCGTCCGCTCCCTTAACATGTTCCCAATCTTCAAACCTGATTGGGAATCTACCGCGCTTTGTGCTTGGCCCTTTCCATGTTCCAAAGTCTTGCAAGCCTCCATAAACATTGTATGGGAAGTCCATATCAACTGCAATTGTAAAAAATTGTCCACAAGGTAAATTATCAGGATGATACCATGTCTCAGAGCCATTGTATGATATTCTAATCCCTGAATCACTTGAGCTAATTAAATGATTACCATTTAGAGGGTTGAGCCAAAGATCTTGATGGTCATTCCCAAATGGAATAATAGCATTTTTCCAAGATTTTCCTCCATCATTAGTCCCTTGGATTCCATTATTCAATATGTAAATATTTTCTTCATTCATTGGATCAATTCGTATTTGAGCATATCGATTACCACCACGCATGGGGAACCTTTTCAATCCAGGGCTAATTCTTTGCCAGTTTTTTCCGTTATTTTTAGATCGCCAGATCGTGTTTTCCAAAACTTTCTTTTTAAGACCCTTTTTCTCTATCAGAATCGTAGCAACTATGATGCTTGGATCAGACCGATAGATATCAATACCAATTCTTTGTAGGCTTTTTTCTGGTAATCCACCCTTGAGCTTATCCCATGATTTTCCAGCATTCACTGATTTATAAATTCCGCTAGTTTTACCACCCTTAGGATCCCACATACTTGCATATATTATATTGAAATCAGTTGGATGCATCTGAATATCAGCTCCACTAATATGTTTCCCATTATCTGTCAGTCCTAAAACTTTTTCCCAGGTTTCCCCTCCGTCATCTGTCATAAAGATACCTTTATCAGGAGAATCAATGTAAATATTTCCAATTGCAGCGATATAGACAATGTCCGGATTCTTTGGATGGATGACAATTTTGCTTATAAAATAAGTGTTCTCTAGTCCAATATGGGTCCAAGACTCACCTGCATCTATTGATCTATACATCCCGTTACCCCAGTAGGATAAATTACCTGTACCCACATAAAGGATGTTAGGGTTAGAGTGTGATACTTCTACATCACCAATTGAAAGGTTTTCTTCATTATCAAAAACAGGGTCAAACGTGATTCCGTTATCAGTAGTTTTCCAAATACCTCCCGTTGAAGAGGCTGCATAAAAAGTATAGGGGGCTTTGTTTAAGTCTGGGACACCAACCTGCATAAAACGGCCAGATTGTTTTGTTGGACCAATGCTCCGAAAATGGATTCGATTTATTATGTTTTGGGGTGTTGCCTGGGGATATGCAATTTCTCCAAAAAATATAAGAACTTGCAGTACATAATATTTAAAACGAACGTATTTCATTATAAACATTATTGGTGTATTTATGTATCCTGCTTTTTATTCATGAAAAAAAGTAAAATCCATATTCGATCTTATTTAATTAGTGATTAAAACAATACCAAAAGTTTGGATACCATATTCGTTTTGATATTTAAGGCAGGGATACTATAAGCATACTTCGTTATAAGTAAAATTAGGTTAACGAAATTATACTTTAAAGGAATTTAATATTTAAAGTGTTTTATTTTTTCCCCTTCATCCCCAATCTTAGTCATTGCTTCGATTCCCAAATCTAAATGGATATCAACATATTTTCTGGTTACATCCTGATCCATTTCGTGAGTTTTTATACCCTCGGGAATCATAGGTGTATCGCTAACCAATAATAGTGCACCTCTATTTATCTCATTTGCAAAGCCGGTAATAAAAATCGTTGCAGTTTCCATATCAATGCCCATGACCCGTACCTTACGAAGATATGTTTTAAATTTTTCATCATGTTCCCATACTCTTCTATTAGTAGAGTAAATCACACCAGTGCGATATTCTATTTCACGTTCAACTAATAATTCAGATACATACTTGTGAAGTTTGAATGAAGGCATTGCTGGTACTTCTTTTGGGAAATAGTCATCGCTAGTTCCTTCTCCTCGAATTGCTGCGGTAGGTAAAATGAAATGACCTATTTCTGTAGTCTTTTTTAAACCACCGCATTTCCCTAAAAAAAGCACACCTTTAGGCTTAATACAAGATAGGAGGTCCATAATTGTTGCTGCATTTGCACTACCAATTCCAAAATTGATTATACTTAGCCCATCATCATTAATTGATGATGTCATTGGTCCTCCGACACCATTAATTTTAGAGTCAAACCTTTTTGAAAACTTTTCAACATAATTTTGGAAATTTGTTAAGAGAATCCAATCTCCATAGTTTTTTGGATTGGTTCCAGTATATCTTTTTAACCAATCAAACGCTATACTATCTTTTTTATTCATAGTCTTATTTTACAATTAATCAATGTTCTTTATACAAAAGTATAATGGTATACTTTTTTGTTATCTATATAAATTTTCTTGTTAGTGATATGATGGTTAGATTTCGTGAAAGTATTGCCCTAATTCTTTAGGGCATAAATCGGTTATGAATATCATAATAGATGGGCTCTTAAAATATGAATAGATTTACTCAGAATATTTCAACTTGTTTTGGTAAATATTAGTCAAACAAAAACCAAATTTTTTTTATTATGATGAGAGTCATTTTTATTATTCTTCTTCTTATTGGATCGATTAATGCTGAAAAATGGTTTCGTCATTATGGAGTCAGCAAGAATGATAACCTAACATCAATGACAAAGACTAAAGACAGTGGCTTTATTTTTGTTGGATCTTCGACTACTCTTGGTAATGGTAGAAACGATTTGTGGGTACTTAAGACGGATGACAGCCTTAACTTCAATTGGCAGAGATTTTATGGAGGACCTTTTGATGATCTTGGAAAGAAAATTTTTCCACAAAAAGATGGATTTATAATTATAGGTCAAAAAATCACCCCGACGTCTAAAGATATCTGGATTTTAAAAATAGACTCAAAAGGGAAAAAAGAATGGGAGAAGGTATTCAATAATAAGAATGATAATATTGTTCATTCTATAGAAGAACTCAAAGGTGTTGGATTTATAGTTACTGGCGTAGAAGAGATTTCTTTCAAAGAAAGCCAGGGTTTCATTTTATTATTAGATAAAAATGGAGAAACTATCTGGAAGAAAGTTTTTGGTGGTAGAGAAAAGGATGGTCTTTTAAATACAAAAAAGATTAAAAGTGGATTTATAAGCGTAGGATATACTAATTCGATTAGTAACAGCGGATTAAAGATTCCAGAAACAACATTTCTCCAAAGGTTATTAAGATTCTTTATTAGCCCTAAAATGTCTCAAGATATATGGCTAATCAATTTGGATATTAATGGAAAAATGATCTGGGAAAAAACATATGGAGGAAAAAAAGAAGATACAGGACAATTTGTATTTACTGCTGGTGATTCTAGCTACTTGGTTCTTGGTAATACAAATAGTTTCAAGAGTAAAAAAGGAGACATTTGGGTTATCAAAACAGATGATCAAGGTAAAGAAGTGTGGAACAATATTTATGGTGGTAAGGGTAAAGATTATTTAAAGCACTCAATTGAACTAAACTCAGGAAATGTGCTTATGACTTTGAGTAGTGAAAAAGAGGGCAGTTTATTTAAAAAAAATAATTCTATGCAAACTAGGAATATTTTGATTAGTGCGAATGGAGGTACTCTATGGGATAATTATTATTCTTCTGACCATGTAAATAACATAAGTGGTTTATACAAAAGTGAAAAAAATAGGATTATTAATATTGGATATAAGATTATTCCAAAGAATAAAGAGAAAATTAAATTTGAGGGTTTAGGAGGAGTTTCTAATGGAGAACAGAAAATTCAGGCTTGGGTATTTGATATAGATACGCTTGGAATAAAGAATCGTGAGCAGGTTTTTATTGGTGATCGTTCGGAATATGGTGTGGCTCTTATGAAAGAACCTGATTCTGACATTTATGTTTTAGCTAATTTAGATTCATATAACAATGGCGAGAATGACATTGCGATATTGGCCTTCAATTCATTTGGTACAATTAAAAATGCAGTGAGTATTATTGAAGACGGGGACCAAACAGGAACATCTTTCCACAATGGGATTAATGAAAAGATTATAATAATTGGAGAAACCTATTCATCAAAATACGCTGGCATTGACCTTTTGATGAGATCTTATGATAATAGTGGTAAGATGGTTTGGAAAAATGAATTTGGTGGTTTTGGAGATGATATTGGCTTAGATGTGATTCATTCTGCTAGTGGTGGTTCAATTATTGCTGGTAGAACAAATTCTTTTGGGAATGGGGCGACAGATGCATGGTTGCTAAAAGTAGATAATTTTGGACAAGAAAAGTGGTCAAAGTCATATGGAGGTAAAAGTTTAGATGAATTTTCATGTATTTCATCCACAAAAGATGGGAATTATATTGCTCTCGGAACTACCCTCTCATATTCAATGAATGAAGATTTTTATTTAATGAGTATCGATGAAGAAGGAGAAGATATTTGGGAAAGTACCTACGGTGGCCCAAATAATGATAGAGGAATTATTGTGAAGGAGTTACCTTCCGGTGGGTTCATTCTCATTGGAGAAACACAAAATAGTATTCGTAAAAGAGGTAAAGATATAATGGTTGTAAGGACTAATAATAAAGGTGATGAGATCTGGTCAACTGAGATAGGTGGAAATGGTGACCAGGTACCCTACGCTTCTTGCATACTCAATGATCAAGGGAATGGGTATGTTATTGTTGGTAAAACAGAGTCAAATACTGGGCTATCAAAGATTTTACTTATGAATATTAGTTCTATGGGAAGAGTTCTATGGAAAAAATCATATGGGGGGGCATACATAAGTGAAGGATGTTCTATAGAAGATGATGGCACTGGTTTAATTGTTATGGGGAACCTTGATTTTGATGATAATGGTAATTCTGATATTTTTCTGTTTAAAACAGATTATGAAGGGTTGATTTTAGGTAAATGATTAGTCTCAGCAAGTTGATTGACATGAAATGATTTTACTGATACCATTTTTAACTAGATTAAAAGGACAATAAGATGAATCACAAAAATTGGTCTTGTATTAAATGTAACAACACAGACTACGACATTGGTGATATGAGAGTGGCAGGAAGTTTCTGGCAGAAAATTTTTAATGTTCAGAGAACCAGATTTAGTTCAGTTACTTGTACCAAGTGTACTTACACAGAGTTTTTTAAGGTAAAATCTGGGTCTAAATTATCCGACATTTTCGATTTCTTTACCACTTAACTACGACTTAGATATCAATAATATATATTTTTAATATTCTTATAATTGAAATGTTCTTTAGTGTTATTAAAAAATTATTACCTGCTGTTCTTTACTTCATCCCGTATTTATATGCACAGGCGTTTAATGGTATGACACTATATTCACCCATAAGTAACGGAGCCACAGATTTCACAACATATCTAATTGATAATCAAGGGACTATTGTCAATAGCTGGACACATACTAGAGGAGTGGCAAGTATGCCATATCTACAAAGAGATAGTACCTTGATATACCCCTACAGAGTAGAGAATCCATCAATGAATATAGGAGGCTCAGGTGGGGGCATATCAAAATATTCGTGGGAAGGAGATTTAGTGTGGAACTATGAAATTGCGAATGAAACATATCAGCATCATCATGATATTGAGCCTCTACCAAATGGTAATATTCTCGTGATTGTTTATGAAAAAAAATCTGCCCAAGAAGCATATGCAATGGGGAGACTTATTATTGAGAACCCATTAAATCAGATGTGGGCTGAGGCTATATTAGAGATAGAGCCTCTAGGAAGTAACGATGCGAATATAGTTTGGGAGTGGCACATATGGGATCACATGGTGCAGGATGTAGACCCGTCACTACCCAATTTCGGTAGTATTTCAGAACACCCTGAGCTACAAGATATTAATTATGGCTCTGCCGGCGCTGGGCCACCCACAAGTCGTCCTGGTGGTGCTGACGGTGATTGGAAACATTTTAATGCTATTGCTTATAATGATGAATTAGATCAGATAGCAGTGTCATCCAGGAACCATGATGAGATTTATATTATTGATCATAGTACAACTACTCAAGAAGCTGCGGGTCATTACGGTGGCAATTCAGATATGGGTGGTGATTATTTATATCGCTGGGGGAATCCTAATGCCTATGGAAGAGGCAACAATGACGCTGATCATATACTTAAAGATCCACATGGTGTGAACTGGGTTCCATCTGGATTCCCAGGCGAGGGCAATCTTTTGATTTTTAATAATAATCATACAAATCTTTCAGCAGTTATAGAAATAATTACACCTATTAATGAAAGTGGTCGCTATGATATTGAGGATGGTATAGCTTTTGGTCCAGTTGTTCCCTATTGGATATATACTGGGGATTTTCATACTGAAATGCAAGGCGGTGCATTTCGATTGCCCAATGGGAATACGCTAATTACAGATTGTGATGATGGGTATATTTTTGAAGTAACAAGTGATCACAATATAGTTTGGGATCATAGCGATATTGATGAGCAGACTTTTATTGCTAGGGCGCAAAAATATTCATTCAGTTATTTAGACCTCAATCATTTTTTATTAGGTGATATTAATTACAATGGCCATGTTGAGATTATTGATTTAATCATGCTTTCAGATATGATACTTGGCTATGGTTATCTACCTAATCCACCATCTGATTATAATTCTGATGGGAACACAAATGATGATGATCTTACATTGTTAATACAATTTTTGACAATGAATTAAATCCCAGTATAGCTAAGTTTTTCTTCAAAATTTTTTATTACTTTATATATGAGCGATAATTTAGAAAAAAATAAATCTGAACCTGATGCTAACATTGATGAGGCATATAACACTCTTAGAGAGTGGGTTAAGTCAGCTCCAGAAACAGTAGACGAGATCAAGAAAAATGGTACCAAAGAAGATCTGAAGAAGTATCAATCGCAGATCAAAATGGTTATTGATAAAATGAAAGAAATCGAATCAGTATTAAGAAAAAATGATCAATAATTATGGTTCGGTATCCTTTTTGTGATCTTGGTCACTAGTGTGTTCTATGTCACTTCACAATACATATTCTCCAATTAAGTTTAGTCAATAAAAAATCAGGGAAAGCTAGTTTTTATTATACTAGTTATTTATTGAAATTTGAATGGTGGATGGGCACAGCTGAAAGTAATGTAAAGGTATTAGTAGGGCGCCTGTCTTACCATTCAAATTTTTTTAGTCCTTTTCCCTAATATTCATATCAGATTAATGGATTAGAGGCATAAAAAACTTCTCTTACTTTTTAATAAAGATATGGCCATTATTTAGTAGATTAAATCAGAATTATTTTGAGGACATTCTATATGAAATACATTTTTAGATCATTAGCATTCTTAATTTTCCTATTAAGCTCACTATTTTCCCAAAAAATTCAGATAGCGGGAAGTAACCCAGAAGGTCTTGATGTGCAAACTATTAGGCCAAAAGCAAACCATATACTGGCTGGGAAAACACAAGAATTAGATGCAAAACCTTTTTCGAGTAGCAATTCATCAGTCTATTGGGTCGAACCTAGACTGCGTGATGGTTATACACCTTCAAATGTCAATCAGGCAGAGCGAAATATTCAGGAGTGGTGTGGAACTATGCCCTGGTGGGAATCACGGAATAGTGGACAGCGTTCCTGTAATTTAATGGGGGCAACTGATGATCCTTCAGTCAGAGATTCGTATATACCAGATGAATACACTGGAGTTAAATATCTCCGTCTATATATACACGCTTTTGCGGACGACAATGGCAATAATCCCACAACAACATTGAGCGATGCAGAGGCACAGTTGTTAACCTTGAATGAGGCATTTTTACAGTATAAGATTCAATTTCAAGCATACTTTGAAATACACAACAATAGCACCTATCAGGTTATTTCATCAGGTGACTGGGCAGTCGGTGAGTTCAAGCAGCTTTATGCTGCAGATCCTACGGTTTATCATAATCTATATGTTATGGATACAGATGCAGACTGGTCTATACTGGGTGTCTCAACATTCCCATGGGATAGTGAGGCTCTAACTAACTATGGTGGGACTATAGTTGATAAAGATTGGTTTGGAGGCCCAAGATCATTTAACGGATCAACAAATATTCCAAATCATACTATTACGCATGAACTTGGACATGCTCTAGGTCTCTGGCATACTCATCATGGTGTGGATGAGGTTGAAGAATGTGGGACCTGTTACGAGGGTGCAGATGGTTATATTTACGATACTGGCGATGATGCAGATGTTGTTGGTGATCTATGCTCAGATACAAAAGCAACACCAACAAACTTTCTTTGTTCAGATCCAGATGGAAGCGATTGTCAGAATAATACATGGGTCAACACAGATGTACACAACTTCATGGGCTATGCTGATGATGATTGTTATGGTATAGATAATAATGGATTTTCTAGCCAGCAGTCTGGTAGGATACATGGCTGGGTAACCGATAAGTATGAAGGATTAATCGTATCCTCTAATGAAATAACCCTTCTGAGCGCAAGCTTTGAAGATGGTTTGCCATTTGATTGGTCAGTATATGATGTGGACGGCGATGGTAATACATGGGGTGTTTACCCTAACCAAACCACCGACAATGGTACCTATTATGAGTTTGCACATTATGGATTGAGAGGGGCCGGAACCTATACAAATCAGTCCACGAACACTGATTATTTAGTCACACCTTTTATTGATTTACCATCAGATGCAGAGGGCACAACTTTTTCTTTCTGGGCAAAGAATCATTTGAATGGTTATTCTGAGAATTTTAATGTAATGATATCCTCTGATGGCTCATATTTCACATCACTTCCTGGAGGGTACCACACAATAAGCGGCGAAACCTGGGAAAATTTTTCTTATGATATTTCTGCATACTCTGGAGAGACTGTCAAACTAGCTTTACTATGCCAAAGCAGCTATGGGGTTTATTTGATGGCTGATGATTTCAGTGTATCTGTTAATTTGGAAACACCAGAACTCGAAGTTGATTTTACCCTTAGTGCAGAATCTGGACCTGCACCACTTTCTGTACAATTTACAGACCTTTCTTTGGGAAATCCAAGTAGCTGGTACTGGAACTTTGGTGATGGCAATTCAAGTGACCTTCAAAATCCAACACATGTTTTTCAAAGTCCAGGGACATATGATGTCACTCTGACTGTATCCAATGACACAGACTCTGATACCTCACCACCAAAGTCTATAGAGGTCCTTGCGCCTATGGAAATCTATCTATCTGAAAGTTTTGAATCAGGATTACCAGATAATTGGAGTGTGGTTGATAATAATGGAGACGGTTATCAGTGGGAACTCTATGATGGTTATGCCTATGATGGTAGCTACAGCATGGGGATGTATTATAGTGCGGCAGGAAATGATGACTGGTTGATTACGCCTCCAATTGCTGTCCCAGCTAATGTTGAAAATTTTGATCTATCGTTTTGGGCTAGATCACTCGATGGCAGTGGCTACTATTTTGAAGACTTTAATGTGTGGGTCTCAACATCGGGAAATTCTGTTGTTGATTTCAACCCTGTTGGAAGCATGACAGAAACCCCGGCAGAGTGGAATGAATATTCTTATGACCTTAGTGCTTATGCAGGGGAAACAATTTACATAAGTGTGCAGTCGGTATCGGTTGACGATTGGTATTTGCTTGTGGATGCATTTGAGATCACTGGTACCATATCTGAAGTGAACAATCCTCCTGGGGAGTTTTCACTGTTAGAACCAATGAATGATGCAGTCTTAAATATATTTAATCCACCATTTTGTTGGGAAGAGTCTATTGACCCGGACGGTGATGAAGTTGCTTATACTATTTACCTTAGTGAGGATATGTACGAGACCTCAGTTATATACACGGGTCCTTATATGGAATCTTGTTTTTATGAGACAATGGGTCTTGTAGAAGATAATACTACCTACTATTGGAAGGTCACAGCCACAGATCCTGATGGTGCTGCCACTGAAAATACAGGGGGCTACCATAGTTTTAGTATAAATACTGATAATGATCAACCTGTTGCCATGGATATAGAGGTTGAGACACAGGAAGACACTGAATATAATGGAGTCCTTGAGGCTTCAGATGCAGATGGAGACTTACTTACATTCCATATTTACGATGATCCAGAAGTGGGAGAAGTCGATATGCGTGATGATGGTGAATTCACATACATTCCTGAAGAAGATTATAATGGCACTGACTCATTCAATTTTGAGGTGTGCGATCAAGATCTATGCGATATTGGTACGGTTACTATTTATGTTACTTCAGTGAATGATGAACCGTTTTATGTTTCAGAGATGCACGCTGTAGTAGGACTCAATATGGAATTCAATATTCCCCTGCATGCAGAGGATATAGACTCACAAGAACTAACCAGTTCGCTTACAGTAAATACACTAAATCCTTCATGGGTTTTTGTTGAGGATAATCATCTTCATGGGAATCCCACAGAACTTGGTTATCATACAATTTACTTATCTTTGTCAGATGGTGAGTTAACGGTCTTAGATACGTTCCATCTTACGGTTGAAAGCTTCTTACCTGAGATATTATCAATAGAGGATATCCCAGATGACCAGGGTGGTCGCGTATACCTCAATTTTTCAAGATGCTTTTTCGATAATGCAGATGAAACCAATCAAATGTATACCATACTAAGGCACGATATAATAGATGACGAACCGGAGTGGGTTGTTGTTGGTTCAGGTGGCGCTATTGGTGATGATCACTATACTTATGAGGTCTCTACCTTATCAGATGCTACCGATGAAGATGATGGTATGACAGAGTTTAAGGTGCTCGCTTCTATGAATGAGGGACACTATTATTCTTTACCAGCTATGGGATACTCTGTAGATAATATTGCGCCTGGTATCCCAGAGGGTCTAATGGCAGTTGTTGTAGGCGATATTGTCGAGTTATCATGGGAGCCAAGCAGTGATGAAGATTTTCAGTATTTTATTATCGAAAGATCTTTAGATATTAATTTTGCATCGCCTGAAATTATTGAGGTAGTTGAACCTATTTATTCAGATGCCATTAGTGAGTTCGGCCAGACTAATTATTATCGATTGATCTCTGTAGATCACGCTGGTAATAGGAGTGGCTACTCTGACATAGTAGAGGCAACACTCCTGTCTATAGATGATGGTTCATTGCCCTCAGTTTTTACGCTCCATCAAAATCACCCAAACCCATTTAATCCCACTACGCAGATCCGTTATGACTTACCAAATGATGCAATGGTAAACATCACCATTTATGATATGATGGGCAGAATGATAAAAACCTTAGTCAATGCCCAACAACCAGCCGGCTATCGGTTGGCACAATGGGATGCAACAAATGATTATGGGGAGACAGTAGCAGCGGGTCTCTATCTGTATACAATACAGACTGGGAATTTTATCCAAACCAACAAAATGGTACTCTTAAAATAGAGTCTATTATTTATTTGCTAAACGGCCCTAACCTTAATCTGGGCCGTTTAGTTTTTATTTGGGAAATCTATCATTCTTCACTTAAGTTGATTGTTAGCTGATGGGTATTTCAGATAAAAAAATCAATAAGCTGAGTTGTCGCTTCGAAGAGAGTGACCTGGAAAAAGAATTTCTAGCCTATCGATGGGATAGAATCTGGAAGAATATAAAAATACTTCTATACTTTGATATCACAATTGGTTTTTTAATCAGGATTGATGATATCTTTGTCCAAGGAGCCGGTAAAAATGCATACTACCTGTCCTATCACGCTATTTCTATTGTTATAATGCTATTGTTCCTTTTTAGTTCTAATGAAAAGAAAAGACAATACCACCAGGCTTACTTTTTAATCAGCACTATTGGATTCATGAACTGTGGTGCATGGACTTATTATTTCTCTGATATACCATTCCCGGTTGGTGCTGGAGTTCTACCTATTTTATTGATGCTATACCTTATAGTGTATCCATTTCACTTTATTAATGGATTAATAGCTATCTTTGGTACATCTATTCCTTTTGCGATCCTTTTAATATCGCAGGATAACATGACGCCAGATCAATTATCCTATTTATTAATCTTGCCAGCAGTATTCCTTATTTCAAATAAACGAAGTAGGGAAATTGATTTTAGACGTGATTTCTATCAAAACAAGACCCTTGAGACAAATAGAAAACTCATGCAGGAGACCCTAAAACGTTACTTTGGAGAGACACTTACAGAGAAGATTTTAGTTAATGAGGGTGACCTGAAGGGAGATAATATTTGGGTGTCTATTTCTTTTACTGATATATCTCAATATTCTACAATAATTGAACATATGTCTCCAGAGACTGCTGTGAAATTTTTAAATGAATACTTTTCTGCTATGCACGATGTTATTGAAAAGTATAACGGGCAGATTATTAATTACATCGGGGACTCTGTTATGGTTGTTTTTGGTGCACCTGAGAAACTTGAAGATCATGAAGTTATATCCGTTCGTTGCGCAGTTGACATGAGAGAAAAGTTAAATGAGATGAATCAAAAATGGGATGAATCAGAATTTTCACGATACTGGAAAAATCATGGTATCGAAAAGATAACTGCTAGAACAGGTATTCACACTGGTAGTGTTATAGCAGGAAATATTGGGAGTGATCGTATGCTACAGTACAGCACAATTGGTGATACGGTTAATGTCGCATCAAGGCTAGAGCAAAGGAATAAAGACTTTGAAACAGAAATCTTGTTTTCACAAGAAATTTATACTTCACTCACAAAGGATCTTTATGGTGATGCAAAGTACGAAGGTGAAATAAATTTGAAGGGCAGAGATACAAGTACAAAAGCTTACAGTATATAGATATATGTATAAGAATTTGATTGTTATTAACGATATAGTAAGAGGAAGTAATTATGTATAAAAAACTAGTTATTTATTTTTCATTTATTGTTTTATTAAATGCCGATGGTTATTCGCTAAAATTTGATGGAGAAGATGATTATGTATCAATCAGCGATGGCTTATTCAGTCTAGATTATGGTGCGAATGAAGATTGCAACTATACGATCGCTACAACAATAAAAGTAGAGGATTTGTCAGGCGAAGGTATAGTTCTGGGCAACGGAGACAATTCTACAGGTTTATACTTAAAGATTACCTCTAGTGGTAAAATCAATTTGCATATTGGGGAGGAAAATTTTTATTCAACGGCAGACCTAATTAATGAGAATCAATGGTATGATATAGTCGTTAGTACTGATTGTTATTATACAAATAACCTTTGGGTAAATGGTACCTATCATGAAATTGACAATGGTAATATGGACATGAGTTATCCCAATAGAGACCTATATATTGGACATTCTAATGGCATTGATTATGAATTCCCATGGCATAATCGGTTCATGGGAGTGATAGATCGATTAATCATTACTCATAGTAGAGTTACCCAAAATAATTTTGACAATTATCTGTTTGATTACCCACAACAAATCCCTGAACTAATGGCATATTGGGATTTTGATGAAGGCTCAGGCCCAATACTTCTTGATCATAGTGGTAACAATAATCATGGTGTCATTTATGGTGCAGAGTGGAGCGACGATGTGCCTGGAATGAATCCACCTCCACCACCTACTTGTGATGATTGTTATTCTCTGAAATTTGATGGAGTAGATGATTATGTTGAAGTTCCTTATAGTTCTTCTCCTTTAACTAATCTAAACACTTTAACATTAGAAGCTTGGGTAAATCTAAACTCCCTACAATCTGGTCAGCATATTCTTCATCAATGGGG
>CAZPIF010000012.1:0-16591 GCA_964586565.1 uncultured bacterium | reverse complement strand
TCAGCCCTTGTTATGGGTGAGGGTCTGGAAAATATTGTAAATGAATTAGAGGCCTGTGATCTTGAAAAAATTATTACTGTTGATCATGACCTAGTATCAACATACAATGCTGATGGTTATTCAGAGGTTGTTAAACAGGTTGCTCAGTCATTTTCTTTCAATATTATTCTTGCTGGCCATACCTATCAGACCAGAGACTTTATGCCTAGGGTAAGTGCCAAACTTGGTATCCCATTTATTCCTGATATTGTATCAGTGAATGATAATATATTTGTAAAACAGGTTTTAAATGCAAAGCTTAATGCTGAAATGTCATCTGCCTCAGATTCAGCTATTCTTAGTTTTCAGTCTGCTACTTTTAGTGAGGAAGATCTAAAAACTGGTTCCTGCGGTTCTGAAGTATTTGAAGCTGATTTAAACCCAAGTGTTGTGCGCGCTGTTTCAGAGGGTCCATTTCAAGAGGATCAGGGTGATGTTGATCTAGAGAGTGCAGATGTTCTTGTTTCAGTCGGACGAGGTATAGAGAAAGAAGAGAATGTGCCTCTTGCTTTTGAACTTGCTAAAAAAATGGGTGCTGAGGTATCCGCAAGCCGGCCCGTTGTTGACTCTGGGTGGATAGATTCATTTAGGCAGGTGGGCAGTTCAGGAAGCAATGTTGCACCAAAACTTTATTTTTCACTTGGTATTTCAGGAGCAATTCAACATGTAGTTGGGATGAAAGGTTCAAAGAAAATTATGGCAATTAATAAAGACTCTGACGCACCTATTTTTGAGATTGCTGACTATGCTATTGTTGGTGATGTTTTAGAGATTGTTCCTAAACTCATCGAAGCACTAGACCAGTCCTAATACTTGCTATCAAATACTGAAAAAATAATTTTTTTAATAATGGCGCTATCCGCGTTAGGAACCTCCTACATTACATTTGGTAAAATGTTTCGTGTTATTGGCTCTGGTACTCAGCCTATTATATGGTGGGATGTAATCAAGAACTGGCGTCCTGGACTTGCAGCATTTTTCAGCCAAAAAACTCTATTTAAAACCCGTCCCTGGGTGGGATTCATTCACGCACTTGTAGCATGGGGCTTTACCCTATATCTATTAGTAAATGTAATAGATGTATTGTATGGTTTCATTCCAAATTTCAAGTTCTTTCCTAATAGCATTTTTGGAGATATATATCGTCTATTTGTTGATGTATTCACCATCCTTGTATTAGCTGGTGTCTTGTATCTAATTCTAAGACGTTTTTTATTTAAAGATACACGGCTTGAGATAGAGCAACCAGTTATGCTTTCAGAAGAAGCTTTGACAGGAATGCGTTTTGACTCCATGCTTGTAGGATCATTTATAATAATACATGTAGGATCAAGGCTTTTATCAGCTAGTTTTGAGATCGCAGGCAATCACCCTGATTCTAGTCAACCGGCAGCTAACTGGGTCGCTGGGTTTTGGGAAGGGATGCCTCTAGAATCCATACATACACTTGAACATATTACATGGTGGATGGCCCTGGGTCTAATTCTTGCATTTTTACCTTATTTCCCATATTCAAAGCACGCACATCTTTTTATGGGACCACTAAATATAATGGCAACTGTTGATAGAAATTCAATGGCATCTCTAGAGGCAATTGACTTTGAAGACGAAGAGCTTGAGCAATATGGTGCCTCTAAGTTAGAGCACTTGCCCCAAGCGCAGTTACTTGATGGCTACGCTTGTATACAGTGCAGTAGGTGTCAAGATGCCTGCCCCGCTTATGAGACCGGTAAAGAACTGTCTCCTTCAGCTATTGAAATAAATAAGCGTTATTTTTTAAATGAAAATTTTTCAGCTCTTGCAAATGGCGAGTCTATCGATAAGGCGCTAACAGATTGGATGCTAACCGAAGAGGCGGCATGGAGTTGTACAACCTGCGGATACTGCGTTGAAGTGTGTCCTGTTGGAAATGAACCGATGATTGATATTCTTAGGGCAAGGCAAGACCTTGTTATGATGGAATCAAAATTCCCTCAAGATGCTGTAGAGACCTTTGAAAAAATGGAAAACTATGGTAATCCATGGGGTCTATCGCCCCAAGATCGAGAAAATTGGATGGAGGGTCGCAGTATACCACTAATGCGAGATAAAAAATCAGTAGAAATATTGTACTGGGCTGGATGCAGTGGAGCATATGATACAAGAGGAAAAGAAATATCCCAATCTGTAACAGATATTATGGATAAGGCAGGAGTTGACTACGCATGTTTGGGTAATGAAGAGACATGCACTGGAGATTCTGCTAGGAGGATTGGAAACGAGTATTTATTTCAAATGATGGCCCAGCAAAACAAGGAAACATTTGATCAATATGATTTTAAAAAAATAGTAACTCAGTGCCCGCATTGTTTTACAACACTCAAAAATGATTATGCCGAGATGGGAATAGAGCTAGATGTTGTCCATCATTCTCAATTTATAGATGGTCTGATTCAGGATGAAAAAATAAAACCCAAACCCTATGTTGATGAGGATATCACCTTCCATGACCCTTGCTACCTTGGCAGGCACAATAATGAATACGACGCTCCCAGAAATGTTTTACAGTCAGTTTTACAAGACGGAAGCATAAAAGAGATGGAGAAATCTAAGTCTGAAAGTTTTTGTTGTGGCGCAGGAGGTGGTAATATGTGGTATGAAATAAAAACCGGTGATAGGATTAATCAAAATCGAGTTGAGCAAGCTGTCTCCACTGAAGCAAAAACAGTAGCCGCAGCATGTAATTTCTGCAATATAATGCTTGAAGATGGGGTAAAAACTACTGGCAATGAAAAAAATATTAAGGTTTTAGATATAGCAGAAATGGTTTCAAAGGGCCTTGCTGATCAGTAGATTACATTTTCAACCTAATGACAGGTTAGTTCTTTAATCCAATTTCTTTAAGTCGCTCATCCAAATATTGTCTAGCAGTATACTGCTTAGATAATTGAACTTCATCCCAAGGATGTAAAAATAATGGCATAGAGTATCTGCTTTCATTTTTAATATTACCATTTGGGTTAATTATTTGGTGTGTTGTAGAAGGATAGTATCCTCCTGAAGCCATTTGAAGCATGTCGCCAGTATTAACAGCGATGCTACCAGGGTCACAAGAAACATCGTGCCAAACACCGTTTACATCTTGCACTTGTAAACCTGGTTGGGTTCCAGATACAAGTAGTGTAATGAGGTTAATATCTTCATGCGCAGCTCCTCTGATAGCTTCTTTCTCTTCACTACCATCAAGAGGTGGATAGTGTATGATCCTCAATAAATTTGTTGTGCTTTTTTCTATCATCTTAGGTAGTGGTACAGAAAAGAGCTTTGTTATTTCATCAGGTGTTTCATCTTGTATCCATTTTAATAGGGTGGATGTTAATTCAATAAGTTGTGATTTTAGTTCGAGCGTTGCATTGGTCAGTTCTTTAGGGAATCTACCCCATTCGTATACATGAAAAAATTCTTTGAGATCTTTTACTGATGTGCCTTTTGCATTCTCAGTCCTAAAAGGGAAGTAGCCATCTTGGCGTTTCTCAGTAAACAAATAATTATTCTTAATATCAGAATAGAAGAAATCGCCCCATTCCGCATATACTGTTTCAATCAGTGAAATATCTATTGGATGGTTATCTAGTACACTAAATCCAGTTTCGCGAAGTGAAATAGAAAACTCACGAGGACAATCTGATTCTTGATAATTTACTTTTCGAACATTCACATCTAAAACTTAATATCATTCTTCTAAACTGACTAACTTTATACCTATTTCTTTAGCGCGTTCAGTAATTCGTTTGTCTCTATATAATTCATGGTAAAAAATCACGCGTATTCCTGAATTTGCAATAAGTTTAAAACAATTATAACATGGTGAAGCTGTTACAAATATTTCTGCACCATCAATCTTCACTCCATTTTTTGCAGCTTGTACAATGGCGTTTGCTTCAGCATGTGTAGTTCTTACACAATGTCCCTCTACCATTTCATGTCCTGCCTCATCACAATGTGGTAGACCTTTTATACTACCGTTATATCCTGTAGAAAGTATATTCTTATTTCGTACGATAACTGCACCTACATGTTTTCTATCACAAGTTGATCGAGTTGCTACTTCTGTAGCTATATTCATGAAATAAGTTTCCCAGCTGACTCTTTTTTTTGTCATGATTTAGTTTTTCTTTTTACTAAAGATTTTAACCGCATATCTTGGTTCACCATAGTAGATTTTTTCAGCTACTTGCGCAATCTGTGCAGTCAGTATAAGATATGCCCAGGTTGGTACGGTAACACTAGCACAGCCTTTAATTATAACTTTTTTCCCTTCATATTTCTTTAGATCAAGACAATCAACTTGTTCTCTAAACGATTTTTCTTTGATTATACCTTGATCCAAAAAGTCATCAAGTAGAATAGTTTCCATTAAAAGTATTTCTTTATTTTTCTAATAGAGTCACAGAATGTATTAATATCTGATTTATTATTATAGATATATAAGCTTAGCCTCGCAACTGAATTTGTATCCAAGCTAGAAAGAAGTGGCTGTGCACAATGATGACCAACTCTTATAGCTATGTTATCTTCATTTAAAAATTGAGCCAAGTCATGAGGGTGGATTCCATAGATATTGAAACTAATTACTCCATTTCTATTATCTGGTGATCCATATATTTTGACACCTTCAATTTCTGGTAGAGCTTTAATAGCATAGTCTGTTAATCTTTTTTGATGGTTTGATATGATGTCCATCCCAATTTTTTCCATATAATCAATCGCAGCACCAAGTCCCACTGCTTGGACAAAATTTGGAGTACCAGATTCAAATTTATAGGGTAAGTCATTCCATGTAGAGGACTTCATTGTGACTGTTTTGATCATTTCCCCTCCGCTCATGAAGGGCTCCATGTTATCTAAAATATCCATTTTCCCCCACAAAACACCTATACCAGTTGGTCCCAGCATCTTATGACCTGAGAATGCATAAAAATCACAACAAAGATCTTTTACATTAACAGATTTATGGGGTATGCCTTGTGCACCATCAACAATAAAAATGGCATCTACATTTTTAGCCATTTTAGCTATATCCTTTATTGGGTTTACGGTTCCAAGAACATTTGAAACATGAGTGATCGAAACTATTTTTGTTGAAGATGTAAAAAACTTATCGGGTTCAGAAAGCTCTAGCTCACCCTTATTATTAATAGGAATAAAATTTAGTTTCGCTCCAGTTCGTTCACATGCCATTTGCCAGGGAACGATATTAGCATGGTGCTCCATTTCTGATATAAGAATTTCGTCGCCTGGTCCTAGTTCATTACCTATGGTCCTGCTCAGCAGATTAATGGACTCCGTAGTTCCACTAGTAAATATGATTTCCTTATCAGATGATGCGTTAATAAAGTTTGCTACTTTTGAACGTGAATTTTCATACTTCTCTGTAGCTTTGCTTCCCAAATCATATAGCGCTCTATGAACATTCGCGTTTGACTCAGCGTACATAGAATATATTGTGTCTAATACAGTTTTTGGTTTTTGGGTGGTGGAGGCATTATCTAGATAAATAAGATCAGTATTATCAAAAATTGGGAAGTCAGATTTAATATTTTCTAAAATTGATGGCATTATATCATACCAAGTTCTAATTGAGCTGCTTCGCTCATCATATCTTTTGTCCACATAGGCTCCCAAACCAATTGAACTGAAACTTGTTCAACATCATCAAGCCCTCTTATTTTACGATCTACTTCATCAGCTATAACAGGGCCCATACCACAGCCTGGCGCAGTAAGCGTCATTTTCACGGTTATATCTTTGCCATTTTTTCCATTTTCGATATTGAGATCGTAAATCAAACCAAGTTCTACAATATCCACAGGGATTTCTGGATCATAGCATGTTTTGAGCTGATCCCAAACTTGTTTTTCAATATCGCCAGTAGGAGTTTTTTCTATATTCTCTGGTGGATCAATGCCAAGTGCATCGGCATTTTCTGCTCTTATCTGAACCATGTTTCCATTCATTACTACTGTATAATTGCCACCAAGAGCTTGTGTTATTCTCACTAAATTCCCAGCAAGTAATTTCACTTCATCACCAGATGGTACCATATACGCGTCTACATCTCTGAGTAATCGAATTGATTCAGTTCCAGGTGATTTCATTTTATAAGACTATGTACCTTTTTAACAGCACTTTCAAATCCATTTGTTCTTTGATTGGTAATTATATTTTCAAGTCCAATAGCAGATAATATATCATTGCTTGTTATTTCAAGGATTTCATTAACAGGTTGGTTAGAAAAAACTTTCTCTAATATTCTTAATAGCCCTTTTACAATTAATGCATCAGAGTCTACTTTAAATATGTAGGTATTATTGCTGCTAGGCTCTACCACGATCCAGGCTTGTGATGTGCATCCATTAATTTTGTTAAAATCAACTTTCTCAGTTTGGTTGAGTTCACTTGATTCTTTTGCCATGTCCATCAGCTGGACAAACTTATCTTTTGGATCTTCAAAGAGGCCAAAAGTTTCACGAAGATCATGTAATATTTCTTGGATATTCATAAGGAGGTTTTTGTAATCCAATCATCAAAAAATTTTCTGACATAATTTTTAATTTCAATATTATTAAGGTTCTCAATTATCTCAGATGCAAAACCACCCACCATGAGAGCTCTTGCTGATTGCTGATCCACGCCTCTAGACCTAATATAAAATAGAGCATCTGGGTCCAGCTCTCCTGTTGTTGATCCATGTGAACATTTGACATCATCAGTATAAATTTCGAGCTGGGGATTAGAATTCATTATAGCTTGACTAGAAAGTAATAGGTTTTTATTTGACTGGCTTGAATCAGTTTTTTCAGCGCCATGTTGCACGATTGAACGTCCATTAAAAACACCAGACGAGCGGTCTTTTAATACAGATTTAAAATTCTGGGAGCTTATGCAGTGGGAAGCATGATGGCTAGTAACAATATGTGAATCTAAATGTTGCTTATTATCAGATAGACTTAGTCCATTAAGGGTACTGCAAGCATTTTTGCCAAATAAGTCAGCGTATAGATTAAGTCTGGCTAATGCTCCTCCAAAAGCAAAGTTTGTAAATGAGTAACTCGAATCATTTTTCTGTTTTACATGGAGATTCCCAATGTTAATTGTATTTTTTGAATTGTTTTGAATCCTTACATGATTGAGTTTTGCATTATCTTCAATATTGATAATCATTGATTCATTAAAAAGATATTCATTACAGTCTCCTCCATGTTGCTCTACTAGGAATAGTGAACTTGATTCCTCAACATCTATGTGAACCCTTGGAGTTACCATGATTTGATTATCTCCAGAAGATATGAATAATATTCTTAATGGGATATCGATCTGTATCCCTTTTTCAATCACTAAACAAATCCCACTGTCCATAAATGCGGTATTTAATAGATCAAAGGATGACATATTTGGTTGGTGTATGTTCCAATCACACTGCTCCATATATTCAAGATTTGATAGTAGTCGTACTCCTTCAGGAACTGATGAAATATCTTTTTGGTAATGACCGTTGTAGATTACTATTGAATTAAAATTCTCAAATCCAAATTTTGATAGCTCAATTTTTTCTTTAGGGGTATCATCTATCTCTGAAATCCTAAATTCGCAATTTTTGATTGCTGACAGATCCGTGAATTGCCAGTCCTCCCATTTTTTATTGGGTAATCCTTTTTCAATAAAACTATCGAAAGCTTTTTTTCTAATGGGGTTAGCTTTGTTTGAAAAATATTCTCTATTGACAACCTTATCAAACTCTGTCTTGAAGTAATTTGGCATCATGATTCAAGCCATTGGTATCCTTTTTCCTCAAGCTCTAGCGCAAGGTTCTTTCCACCTGAACGAACAAACTTTCCTTCAATCAGAACATGAACAACATCTGGCTCTATATATTTCAGTAGTCTCTGATAGTGAGTTATAACTAAAAAAGATCGTTTAGAGTTACGGTATTTGTTTACGCCATTTGCAATAATTTTTAGTGCGTCTATATCAAGCCCGGAATCTGTTTCATCCATTATAACAAGTTCAGGCTCTAGTGTGAGCATCTGGAGTATTTCATTGCGCTTTTTTTCGCCACCAGAAAAACCATCATTTACAGCCCGTTTTAGATAAGAGGAATCCATTTCTAATTCGGCTAATTTCTCTTTAATTAATTTTAAAAACCCAGCAGAGTCAAGTTCCTTTTTTCCAGAATTTTTACGTTTTGCGTTTAACGCTGCTCGTAAAAAGTAGGTATTATTCACACCAGGTATTACAACAGGATATTGGAATGACATAAATATACCTGCCAGAGCTCTTTCATCGGGTGACCAATCAATAATTGAATTATTATTATATAAAATATCACCTCCGGATATGGAATATTGATCTTTCCCTGCAATAATATTTGATAGTGTACTCTTTCCTGAACCATTACGTCCCATAACAACATGCATCTCACCTGGTTTGATTGAAAGGTCTATACCTCTAAGTATTTCTTTATCATTAATACCAGCGTGGAGATTTTTTATTTCTAACATAGACTATTTCCTAATTCAACCAACGCTGCCTTCAAGGGTAACCTCCATCAGTTTTGTTGCCTCTACAGCAAATTCCATAGGTAATTCATTGAAGACTTCCTTGCAAAACCCATTTACTATCATTGAGACAGCATCTTCAGATGAGATGCCTCTTTGATTGCAGTAATACAGTTGGTCCTCGCCTATGTTAGATGTAGTGGCCTCATGCTCCATTTGTGCAGATGGGTTTCGTACATCAATATAGGGGAATGTGTGTGCTCCACAAAGGTCACCTATTAATATTGAATCACATTGTGAAAAGTTTCGAGCATTATCTGCTCTTTTCATTATCTTTACTTCTCCACGATATGTTTGTTGACCTTTACCTGCTGATATCCCCTTTGAAATAATAGTGCTTTTAGTGTTTTTACCAAGATGTATCATCTTGGTTCCAGTATCAGCCTGCTGGTGATTATTTGTTACTGCTACAGAATAAAATTCTCCTATGGAGCCATCACCTTTTAATATACAAGAAGGATACTTCCAAGTAATCGCAGATCCAGTTTCAACCTGAGTCCAGGATATTCTAGAATTTTTCTCAAGGCAAGTGCCCCTTTTAGTAACAAAGTTATATATACCGCCTTTGCCAGTTTCTGGATGCCCAGGATACCAATTTTGCACTGTTGAATATTTTATAGTCGCATTCTTATGAGCAACAAGTTCCACAACAGCGGCATGTAGCTGATTCTCATCACGCATTGGTGCAGTACAGCCTTCAAGATAACTTACATAGCTACCTTCATCGGCAATGATGAGGGTCCTTTCAAATTGTCCTGTGTTTGCTTCATTAATTCTGAAGTAAGTTGAGAGTTCCATTGGACAGCGAACTCCTTTTGGAATGTAAACAAAAGATCCATCAGTGAATACAGCAGAGTTTAAGGTTGCAAAATAATTATCAGTATATGGTACCACCGAACCCAAATATTTTTTTACCAGACTTGGGTATTTAATTACTGCTTCTGAAAAACTACAAAAGATAACGCCTGCTTTTTTTAATTCTTCTTTAAAGGTTGTAGCGATGGAGACACTATCAAAAACAGCATCAACAGCAACACCTGACAACATTTTTTGTTCCTCAATTGGTATTCCAAGCTTATCATAAGTTTCTAGTAGTTGAGGGTCTACTTCATCCAAGCTTGATAATTCTTTTTTCTTAGGAGCAGAAAAATAACTTATTGATTGATAGTCTATTTTAGGATAATTGATATTAGCCCAGTTTGGTTCTTTCTTTTTAAGCCAGTGGCGATACGCTTTTAAGCGCCATTCAAGTAGCCATTTTGGTTCTTTCTTCTTCTGTGATATAGTTTTTATGACATTTTCATTTAGGCCAGGAGGGAGGGTTTCAGAATCAATATCAGTAACAAATCCATACTGATAATCTTTTTCAAGATTGGAATCAATTATTTTTTGGTTATTAGACATAATATTTGTTTGCGTAATTTAATTTTAGGCAGAAAAGCTTGTGCCGCATCCGCACGTTCTCTCTGCATTTGGATTTTTTATTTTAAATCCTCCATTTAGTAAATCATCAGAATAATCTATTTCAATATCTTTTAGATATAACCAACTTTTGAGATCGCATACTACTGTTAGTCCATTTGATAAGAACTCTTTATCAAACTCACCTTTTGTATTTTCAAAATCCATTTTATATGTCATCCCCGAGCAACCCCCTCCATCAACTGACATACGTAGAAAGTATTTATCTTTACCGTCTGAAGCCATTACCGCTTTAAGTCTCTTCACTGCATTTTTTGTTACAGTAATTGTAGCATTTTGAAAATCCTGTTGCTGTTTTTCTATTTGATCTCTTTTAGTTGTTTCATTCATAATTATTCCCACTCTACATTATTTTTTTGCTTTTTAACACTTTTTTTAACCGACCCAAATCCTAGCTTTTCACGAGCTTCGCTCGTCATCATTTCAGGATTCCATGGTGGGTCGAAGGTCAATTCAACATTGACATTTTGAACTTGTTTTAATTTCATAACCTTATTTTTTATATCATCCGCCATATGTTGTCCCATGCTACATCCTGGAGTAGTAAGGGACATAGTTATATTTATATTTTTCTTAGATTTCTTACTATTAATAGCAATGTCATATATGAGGCCTAGACTCCATAGGTCAAGAGGTATCTCAGGGTCATAACAGGTCTTTAATTGTTTTATAATTTGTTCTTTTAAATTTTCTTTCATGTTAGATCTGCAAGAGTCATATTATTAAACATTTCTCTAATTGCATCATTTATATGAATTATAGGAGTCCTTATGGTACATCCTTCTATTTGTTCACATCCTGTATCAAAATAACAATTCATTATCCCAACAGGGCCTTCTATAATTTCAAAAAAATCAGTCATATTGATTTTTTTAGGATCAGTTGCTAATTGATATCCACCTGTAGGCCCTTTGACAGCCTTAAGGATATTATTTTTTGCTAGATTTTGCAAAATTTTTGCTAGAAGCTCTTTTGGTATGGCATACTTGGCTGCTAATTCTTTAGCAGAGGTACACTTCTGTGGCTTTTCTTTCTGGAAGTAACTTAATGCGATCAACGCATATTCAACTTTACGACTAATTTTTAACATATATCTATAATCCCAGCGGGAAGTTATATATTAGTGATATGGTTTTACAACTAGATAATTACGACTAAAATTGTCGTATATAGATTACTTTATAATTATTTTATTAGATTTTTGTTCTATTATTTCACCAATAATTTTTGGTTTATTATCCATATTATTGAGCAAAATCTGTGCCTGATCTAGTGGTAGTGATACTAGTAATCCACCAGATGTCTGCGCATCAGAAAGAAGATATTGCATTGTTTGATCAATTCGAGAGTCGAATGAAATGAAATTTTTTAGATAATTTAAGTTCCTCTTTGTCCCCCCAGGAATGATACCTGATCTAGCAATTGACTCAGCATCCGGCAGTAATGCTATATCAGAAAAATTGACTATCGATGATACATTACTACTTTCACATATTTCGTTTAGATGCCCAAGCAGACCAAATCCAGTAACATCAGTTACTGCATTTACTTTTAGATTTGATAAAATGTCCGCCGCATCTTTGTTTAAAGATGCCATAGATTTTGTAGCTTCATCAATACATTTTTGAGATGCAATACCCTTTTTTATTGCCGTTGCTATAATTCCAGTACCTAAAGGTTTAGTTAGAACCAAAGCATCACCAACTTTTGCCCCTGAATTTTTCCATAAATTTTTCTCATTGACTTCACCAGTGACAACCAGTCCGTATTTTGGTTCTTTATCATCAACTGAGTGTCCTCCCACAATTGGGATATTTGCTTCTTCTGCTTTATCTATGCCACCTTGTAATATTTCAGTTAATATCGACTTTGGTAGTTCATTAATTGGAAATCCCACGATGTTAAGCGCAAATAATGGTTTCCCGCCCATGGCGTAAATATCTGATAAAGAATTTGCAGCAGCGATTTGGCCAAAATGATAAGGGTCGTCAACAACGGGAGTAAAAAAATCAACCGTTTGTAATAACAACTTTTCATTATCTAGACGTACTACAGCTGCATCATCTAGTTTTTCGTGATCTATGATGACAGAAGGATGTGAATTGAATTTTAGATCACCCAGAACCTGGGCTAGGTCTTCTGGACCAATTTTACAAGCTCATCCTGAGCCATGACTCAATGTAGTGAGTCGAGTTTTTTCTTTTGTTTTCATAAGGATATAATTGATTTTTTATCATATTAAGTTTCATCTTCAGCTAAGGCTATCAGACCATCTTTTGCAGTTAATGTGAATTCATCATTCTTATCAGGTATTAGAGTAATGCCAAACATTTTTTCCCTCTCTTTGCGATCAGCATGAATCTGAACACCTAATATTACTTCATTACGTAATTGGGCAGCCTGAACACATTCTCCATAGGGGACAGTTATAGAATCTTCTGTGTCAAAGTTAAAGTAGAAAGAAGCCGGCTTGATATACAGTTCGCTGCCATCTGCTTGGAAAAGATCATCATAAACATCTAAGGCCATTGGTTCTTCAGATACTTGTGCCATAATTTGAGAAACAAATTGGTTAGATACCATAAAGTCTTCAACACCACTATTCAAAATAATATCAATATTGTCACTGTCCATTACTTCAGTTATAAGCTTTGGCCAAACTTTTAGTTTGCTATTATTATTATGAGCATAAGCTGACATTTTCAAAAGCAATATTTGTCTGATGCGAATTAATAGAGATATTACATAAGCATCCATCTCCTCAATAGTGTTTCCACCTGGTGATAGTATAAGAATACTATCAAAATTTTGAGGTTCTATTGATTTCAATTTTTCAAGATCATTGATATCTAATTCTTCAATAGTAAGTTTTATATCTGGATAGGATTTATTGAGTGAGTCAATACAATTATTCATTTCAATATCTTTTTTAGAGACATAGGTACATAATTCAGATTCTTTTGTTAAATAGGTACAAAGTTTTTCTAAAATTATAGGGGTTTTAGTGGTCCAATTTAGAAGGGCAAGTCGATGCGAACGTGCTTTAACTGAATATGTTGGGATTGTCTCAATTGTAGGGGTAAATATTGGATTTTTAAAGTATGATATTGTGGAATCATCTTCAGCAAAAACAATTAATTCATCATCATCCGTAACTGGGGTATTGTGTGGTGGATTGAGTGTTATTCCTCCTTTTGAAGTACTGATTCCCATTGGGGTACTACTTTTAAACCTATTTTGACTTTCTCCAAAGGTAAGTGGTCCACCCCACCCATCATCAGGTTTGTAAAAGTAGAATTCATTACCGTCAAATCCAACCATGTCGCTATAAACAACAGATAGTCCATTACGACTCAATGATAATTGAGCAATCATTCTAGAAAGAACACTCACTTCATTGAGTGCTTTTACAGAGCCACTAGAAATATTTTCAGCCAGATCACGATCACGATCAGAATGAATCTCACAAACAATAGAAGGATGTTCCTTTCCTCTGCAAACTGCTATAATAGACATTATTGATTTTAGAACCAGAGCATCAGCTAGGTTTTTTTCATTTTCTGTTTTCCAGCTAGCTGCACTATTCATTATGATTATAGACTTAGCATTTTTAGCCATAACCTTTTTTAAATTATTAATGTTTGTTACAACTCCGGATCGGGTAATAATTCTTGTTGTAACAAAATCTGTGATATTATCACGAATTATATTATCCATTTCTTCTTTGTCATCCTCAGCAAGAATAACAATCGCTGCATCTTTTTCAGATTCGTTTGCCTCAATTAGTTCACGAATGACTTCTAAAATTCTATCACCAAATCCTAGTATCAAGGTATGGTCATTTTCGAGAACAACGCTGCGACCTCTACGTAATTCATCAAGTTTTGATTCAAACACACTTGTTATAAATGCAACCATACTTGAGAAAAGAACGAGACCCACCAGAACTCCCATAATTGATGTTAGCTTAGCTGCCCAGTTACTATCGCCATCTGTTTCAGCTGCTGATCCTTCCATTACAGCGACATAGACACGCCAGGGTATTTCAAGCCAACTACTCAATGTTTCATCAGGCATTAGGGCATTTGCTATCCCACGGACAAAGACCATAATTAAAAAACCAAATAAAAATAAGGATAATAATGCAAGGAAAATTGAGGAACTACCTCTTGACATAAAATTATCAACAGCGTATCTAAGTCTTATACCAAAAGGATGATTTGTATTTTTATTCATTATAAATAATTGAATTATTAGCTAGTTATTACAATCAATGTTAAAAAAAATTAGATAATAAAGGGTAAATTAATTTGTTTCATGAATATAAACTAACTTCATAAGTTTGTGAGTTGTATAGACCAACAAAAAGAGATTAGAGATTGTTCATTGTAAAAATGAACTTCTAGAACTATTATTAGAAAGCTAGTTAACATTAATTTTGTGAGCATTTATGGGAAAGACTTTTAAAACAATTGATGAGGCAGTGATACGGTTCGCTGGCGACTCTGGTGATGGTATGCAATTGACCGGAGGAAGATTTACAGAAACAACTGCCATTGTTGGCAATGATTTGAGTACCTTGCCGGACTTTCCAGCTGAAATACGTGCCCCGGCTGGTTCTCTAGCAGGTGTTAGTGCTTTTCAATTGAAATTTTCATCAAAAGATATTCATACTCCTGGAGACAAACCCGATGTATTGGTAGCAATGAATCCAGCAGCGTTAAAAGTACACCAAAAAGACGTAATCCCTGGTGGAACAATTATCATGAACACAGATGCTTTTTCAAAAAAGAATCTCAACTTTGCTGGCTATGAGACTAACCCCGTTGAGGATGGATCTCTTGATGACTATTTTACTGTTATACCAATAGAAATGAATAAAATGGTCACCGCTGCTTGCGATGGAATGGATTTACCCACCAAGTTAGTTTTAAGAACAAAAAACTTCTTTGCACTTGGAGTTCTATTTTATATGTATGATAGACCTTTAGATGCCACTGAGTCATGGTTAAAAAAGAAATTTGCAGGCAAAGATGGAATCATTAAAGCAAATACCTCATCTTTAAATGCTGGGTATAATTATGCAGATACAACAGAATTATTTACAACAAGATTTAAGGTTGAAAAAGCATCACTGCCTCCAGGTAAATACCGAAATATCAATGGTAATCATGCTACTTCCCTCGGTCTTCTTGCGGCATCTGAAAAAGCAGGATTAGACTTGTTCTTGGGTAGTTACCCTATCACACCTGCAAGTGACATACTTCATACTCTATCATCATGGAAGCATTTTGGCGTTAAGACATTCCAAGCGGAAGATGAGATAGCAGGCATAACTTCTGCTATTGGTGCGTCGTACTCAGGTAATCTAGCGATCACTACTACCTCTGGACCAGGTATTGCATTAAAAGGTGAGGCTTTAGGCCTAGCTGTAATGACAGAATTACCTCTTGTTGTTATTAATGTTCAACGAGGAGGGCCAAGCACTGGTCTACCTACAAAGACAGAACAATCGGATTTGAACCAGGCACTTTATGGTCGTAATGGTGAAGCACCCGTACCGGTAATTGCTGCTGCTACACCTGGAGATTGTTTTTATGCTGCGTACGAAGCATGTAAAGCAGCTCTAAAACATATGACGCCAGTACTGTTACTCACCGATGGCTATCTAGCTAATGGATCAGAGCCCTGGAACATTCCAGAGGTGGATGACTTGGAACCAATAGATGTAAAATTTGCTGATAAGCCAAATGCAGATGGAGACTTTCTGCCATATTTAAGAGATGAAGAGACCCTTGCTCGTCCTTGGGCAATTCCTGGGACTGCCAAACTTGAACATAGAGTAGGTGGTATCGAAACGGCAGAAAATACAGGGCATGTCAGTTATGATCCAGAAAATCATCATAGAATGGTTGTTTTAAGGCAGGAAAAGGTTAATAGAATTCAGAACGATATTCCTAAAACTGAAATCTTTGGCAAAAGCAATGGTGATCTTCTTCTACTAAGTTGGGGTGGAACATATGGTGCTTGTAGATCAGCAAGTGAGACATTACAAGATGAAGGATTAAATGTTTCGCATGTACATATCCGATGGATATCTCCTTTACCAAAAGATCTTGGTGAGATACTAATTCATTTTAAAAATATTTTAGTGCCAGAAATAAATTTGGGACAGCTATTGAGATTGGTAAGAGCTGAATATTTAGTTGATGCTAAAGGGCTGAACCTTGTTAGAGGTAGGCCTATAGGTGCTGCAACTATTGTTGAAAAAGTTAAAGAAATATTAGGATAAAAATATGAGTGAATTAAATACTGCTGAATTGACAAAAAAAGATTTTGTTTCCGATCAAGCTGTACGCTGGTGCCCGGGATGTGGTGATTATGCTATCCTTGCTCAAACACAAAAACAGATGCCTACTTTTGGTAGGAAAAAAGAAGAATTTGTTTTTGTTTCTGGTATTGGTTGCTCAAGT
>CAZPIF010000011.1:0-16734 GCA_964586565.1 uncultured bacterium | reverse complement strand
TACTTTACAACGCAGGTTACAGATATGACAGAAGCTGAAGATCCAACGCCATACAGAGATATGATACACAGATGGCACCTAGAAAAGAAAAACCCTGAACAGGAAAGGTCTGAGGTTAAGCAGCCAATAGTATGGTGGATTGAGAATACAACCCCCCATGAATTTAGAGAGGCAATAAAAGAAGGTGTGCTTGCCTGGAATAAAGCCTTTGAAAAAGCCGGCCTTATTAATGCCGTTGAGGTAAAAGTTCAGCCAGACACAGCAAGCTGGGATGCAGGAGATATAAGATATAATGTTTTACGATGGACATCTTCGCCAAATCCGCCTTTTAATGGCCTAGGTCCAAGTTTTGTAAACCCCAAAACAGGTCAAATACTCGGTGCTGATATTATGCTTGAGTATGTTTATTTCACAAATAAGATAAAACATGAAAAACTTCACGAGACTTTTTCTTCAGCTCAAGAAAGCAACGAGAGGTCTATGTGTATGGTCGGAGAAGAAATCCAAAATGGTAATGTTTTTGGCTCTATTGCTACTGGTTCATATGGGAACTTTATACAGCTAGAGCAGCACAGGTTAATATATGAAAGCATTGTGAGACTTATTTTACATGAGGTTGGCCATACCTTAGGGCTTAGTCACAATTTTTATTCTAGCTACCTGCATAGTTTTAACAATATACATGATAGACACATTACAGAGCCAATAGGTTTAACCTCTTCTGTGATGGATTATGTCACACCCAATGTTGGACCGGGTCCCCAACATCATGGTCAGTTCTACACAACAACACCCGGGCCCTATGATATTTGGGCGGTACAGTATGGATATTCCCCGTCATTATCAAACCCAGAAGATGAAAAAGAAAGGATTCGGTCATTATTAAATAAATCAACAAAAAAAGAATATGCTTTTGGAAATGATGCGGATGACATGAGGAGGGCCGGAAAAGGATCTGACCCAAGAATAATGACATATGATATGAGCGACGACCCGGTCTCTTATGCCAAACAAAGGATGGATATAGTAAAGAGCCTGTACCCCACCCTGGTTACAAAATATGAAACCCCGGGTAAGTCATATCAGTCTTTGCGTGATGCTTTTATAATATTAAAAAGACAATACCTAACCTCTGCGAGAATTATTTCACGCCATGTTGGCGGTGTGCACATTGATCGATCTATGGTTGGTCAAGAAGGAAAAAAACCACCATTTTCAGCTATTCCTAAAAATGAACAAAAGTGGGCAATGACACTATTAAATAATTACATGTTTTCACCAGTTGCGCACGACGTACCAAGTGAACTATATCAGAAGTTGCAAAAAGAGAGGCGCGGGTGGAGCGGAACTAAAGATCCTATGATACACGATATGTCTCTAAGCATGCAAAAAAGTATTTTAGACCACCTACTGCACGTAAACGTATTGAAAAGAATATCAAACACAGAGCTTTATGGAAATGAATATAAATTAAGCGATATGCTGGGCGACCTTACTATGTCTATTTTTTCTGCCGATGCAGGATCAAATGTTAATTCAATGAGAATAAACCTACAAACAGAGTACACAAAAAGGTTAATAAAAATAGTTCACAATAGGGGGGCAAGTACGTACGAAAGCTTAGCGACATCATTGGCTTTTGAGAATTTAAATAGAATAAAAAAATACGCATCTAAATACAACAATGTAGATGAAAAAACAAAAGCTCATCGCAAGCACCTAATATATTTAATAGAAAAAGCACTAGATACATAAAAATAAAAATCGTGAGAAAGAACCATGAAAAACAATATCCTAATTATACTTATTACAGTTCTGGGTTGCTCCTCTAACCAAAAACTGATTAAACACCCCATGGATAAATCAGAATCAAAGACCTTACAATTAGAAAACGGACTAAAGGTATATCTTCTTTCAGATCCAAACTTTAATGTTTCAGCAGCCTCCATGTCTGTTGAGGTTGGAAGCTATCAGGACCCCGATGACAGGCAGGGTATGGCTCATTTTCTTGAACATATGTTGTTTTTGGGAACGAATAAATACCCAGATGTTGACGAATATAGCACATATTTAAAAACATATGCTGGTTATTCAAATGCATATACCGCTGGAGATCATACAAACTATCAACTACAGGTGCTCCCCGATGGCTTTTCTGGGGCCCTAGACCGGTTCTCTCAGTTTTTTATTGCCCCACTTTTTACTGAAGAGTATACATCCAGAGAGGTAAACGCTGTTAACTCTGAATATCAAAAAAACATAATGAACGATGGATGGAGGCAATTTAGAATTTCTAGTCAGTTTGCAAGAGAGGGGCACCCCGAGAAAAAATTTAATATCGGAAACCTAGAAACATTGGGTGATATAAACAGAGCTGAGCTGATAGAGTTTTATAATCAACATTATAGTTCAAATCGCATGGGTCTAGCGCTTTTAAGTACGCACTCTTTAGATCAAATGGAAAAATGGGTTAAGGAATATTTTTCCGATATTAAAAACAGAAATCTTGCCAGAAACAGACACGACCCTGTTGTTTTAGATGAAAAAGAAACAGTCCGGTTAATCAACGTTGAGCCCATTAAAGATATAAGACAAATGAATATTATGTTTGAGCTACCAGCAACTAGAGACATGTATGAAAGTAAACCAGAAAGTCAGTTTGGGTTTATAATGGGGCACGAAGGAAAGGGTAGTTTACTGTCTTATTTAAAAGACAGGGGTTGGGCTATAACTCTTAGTGCGGGAGCAAGGGCCGAAACAAAAGAGTATGGGTTTGCAACGGTCTCCATAGGCTTAACAGAGGATGGCCTTAAAAACTACAAAGAGGTTTTAAGGTCTGTTGTTGGTTATTTAGACTTAATGAAAAGCTCGGGCTACCAGCAGCATGTTTTTAATGAACTGGGCTCAATGGCGTCCCTTAATGAAATATATTCTAGTAAGGGAGAGGGTATGTGGAGAGCTACCCAATTAGCAAATGAAGCCCTAATGTTTCCTCTAGATGATGCCGGTAGGGTCAACTATATATATAGAAATAACAGTCCGGGGCCATATAATGATCTTGTTTCTAGTCTGAAAACAAACAAAATGCTTGTCCTTCTTATATCAAAGGGATTGCAAACAGATAGGGTTGAGCATTTTTTTCAAATAAAACACTCGTACTTTGAAGATGATTCTCTTTATAAAGACCTTGAAGAGACGGTGGCATATGGAGATTTTAATATACCAGAAAAAAACCCATTCATACCTAAAAAAGCAACCGTGCCGGATAGAAAGATAGAGGAGGGCAAATATCCAAAAAGTATTAACGTTGGGCCCGGGTCAAATGCTTATTTTGGTCAAGACCATGAGTTTTTAAGACCAAAGGGTGTTATCGGTCTTAAGGTTTTTTTCCCAAAAGAAAAAATGAGCATTAAACACAGGGTTTACTCAAAGTTTTACTCAGCCTGCGTAAATGAGTCTCTTAATGAAATAAGCTACCCTGCAAAACTAGCCGGACTTAATTATACAGTAAGGGAGGGATATGAGGGTCTATATGTGGACATCAATGGATATAAAGAGTCGGCCATGTCTCTTTATGGTTTAATACTAGACCACTTAATAGATTTTTCTATAACTGAAAGCCAATTTGAAGCAATAAAAGATAAAATAATTCGAGACTATGAAAACTTCTCACTTTCTGATGCGCATCAACAGACAAGAGAAATGGGACCAGACTTGATTTATCAAACAAAGTATACATGGGAAGACGCGCTTCCTGTTTCTCGCTCTGTTTCTTTAAGCGAGCTTAAAAAGTATGAAGGAGATTTATTTGAAAAGACATTTACAGAGGCAATGATTTATGGTGACTTTGAAGAAAGGGATGCAAAAAAAGTAGTTTCTCTTTTTCAAGAAAAAACTGGAACCGAAGCGATAGACAAAGACAAGGCGTTCCAGATTTCATATTTAGAAATGGACAAACCTGAATCAATTCATTATACGGATAATCTTCTTGTGAATAATTCTTGCTTCTATAGAAAATATGTCATCGGAGAAGACTCTCCTAAAACAAGGGCAACAGCTTTGATAATAAGCAAGGCCTTACAGCAGCCGTTTTTTACAGAGATGAGAACAAACCAACAGCTTGGTTATATAGTTTGGTCGTATATCAGAAACCTTGATGAAACTTTTTATTTGAATTTTTTGATACAGTCAGGGGTTTTTCCGGCAGACGAACTAAACACTCGGGCAAATGATTTTATATCTACTGCTCCAGAAATTTTGAGATCAATGGATGAAGAAACCTATAAAAAACTTATTGAGTCTTCAATTGAAGAGCTTGAAAAAAAGCCAATGAGCATATCGGAAAGAGCAGCAAAACTAAAAACCTTAATATTTGAACACAGCGCAGACTATGATAGAGATAGAAAAACAATAGAAGCGTTAAGGAGCCTTGCCAAAGAAGAAGTAGCCACAAAGATGGACTATATAGTAAAAGAAAAAACTAGAAAAATGATAAATGTTTTAACTTTTGCAGACAGCCATAAAAACAAAACTAATTATCAAAACACTTTTTCAAACCTAGAGGATTGGAAGTCCAATCGGGTATTTAAATAAAGGCTGATGCCTAGCGAAATTATCCTTATAGCTGCTGTTACAATAGATGGTTATATTGCGAGGCATAGCCTAGAAGTCATTAATTGGTCAAAAGACCTTTCGCTATTTAAAAGACAGACTATGGGATACCCTGTTGTTATGGGTTCAAACACCCAAAGGTCAATTAAAAAAGAACTAATCGGAAGAGAAACAATAGTTGTCGGCAGGGACACTATACCCGAAGATGTTTTATTGAAAATAAAAGCTGACAGGTGTTTTATTATAGGTGGGGGTAAAACATTTTATAGATTTTCACATTTAATCACACACGCATATATATCTACCCACCCCTTAATTTTTGGATCAGGGGTGCCCCTTTTTGATGGAAAAAACCTAAAAGAAATGGATCTGTCTTTTATTGGGTCTGTCGAGGTGGAGAAAGAAACGGGGCTTTTTCAAAATCAATATAAAGTAGAAAGGCGGTGAGGTTTTTAATCTTTATAGCGATATTCATTTTAACTCATGTATCGCTAGAGTCTGAAAACTACGAAAGTGGCGGGATACTTTCATTAGAGCAGGGGTCGATAGACGTGGGGCATTACACGTTAGATATTAAAATAGACCCCTATAAAAAAGTAATATCTGGATCAGTAGATATTGAATTTCATTTATTAAAAAAAACTAATAAAATTGTAATCGACTTAATAAACGATTATTCTTTATCTGGCGCAATCATTAATGGCATGTCCCTGGCATATATACACAAAGAAAATAAAATATTTATAGACAATCCAGGCCTGGAGCTATTTAAAAAAAACCTATTAAGCATAAAATACGGAGGGAGGCCACCTGTAGCTGAAAACCCGCCTTGGGATGGTGGATTTACGTGGTCAAAAAGCAAAGATGGTAAGGACTGGGTTGGGGTTTCGTGCCAGACAAATGGCGCGCATATTTGGTTTCCGTGTAAGGAACACCCAAGTGACAAATCAAATGGTGCAGATATTTTTATAACCGTTCCTCCGTCGTTAATGGCGGTCTCTAATGGGCTCTTACAATCACAAAAAACCTTAAAGGACCGATGGATAAAGTGGCACTGGAAAACGGAATATCCTATAAGCACATATAATATAAATATTACAGTTGGAGCTTTTGAAGTTATAGAAAAAACAGGGTATATACTGGACAAGCCATTAAAAATGGTTTACTATGTGCTACCCGAAAAAAAGGATGGTGGCAGGGCATTGCTTGATGAGGCGGAAGAATATTTAAATTTTTACGCAGAAAGTTTTGGACAATACCCTTGGATTAATGAAAAGTTTGGGCTGGTACATACGCCTTATTTAGGAATGGAACACCAAACAATAAATGCTTATGCAAATAAATATAAAAAAACAAAGAGGGGCTATGATTTTATTTTGTTTCACGAAGCGGGTCACGAATGGTGGGGTAATTATTTAAGTGTCGCAGACTGGTCAGATTTTTGGATACACGAAGGATTTGACACATATGCAGAGTGTATGTATATAGAACAAAAGTTTGGCCTAGAGTCGGCAAAAAACTTTATAGATGAGAGATATAAAAAAAACATTGTTAATAAAGGCCCTGTAGTTCCAGACCGGAACTCTACCGCAAAACATAACTCTGGTAATGATGTTTATTATAAGGGTGCGCACATATTACACATGTTAAGATATTTAATAGGTAGGGATGTTTTATGGGAGACCTTAAAAGAATATATCGCAATGCCAAAAGAGCTCCCTGATAATCAAACATCAACTAAAGAATTTATTTCGTTAATTAATGAAAACACAGGAAGAGACCTAAGTTGGTTTTTTAACCAATATCTTTATTTAAAAGATCTTCCAACGCTGGGGAGATTTGAAAAAATAGTAAAAGACAAAAGGTTTGTTGATCTCTGGTGGGAGGAGGATGGCTTTAAAATGCCCATAGAGGTTCACTATTTTTCATTTGATGGGCGAAGAGAAAAAAAATTAAATTTAAATAATGAACGCCAGAGAATTGTGGTTCCAGCAAATTCTAAATTAATAATAGACCCGGAAAGATGGTTGCTCTTTAAGGAAAAAATAAAAAGGCAGTAATTCAAAATGAAAAAGAAGATATTTTATATATTTGTTGTAGTTGCGCCGGTTTTGTTCTACGAGTGGCTCAGGCATCCCCTTCCTATTTATGAGGGGGAGGTGGTGTTAGAGCCGCTTTTAAATAATGTAGAGGTGTACACCGATGAATACGGCGTTCCGCATGTCTTTGCTGAGAATGAAAAAGATTTATTTTTTGTGGCAGGATATGTTGCCGCGAGAGACAGGCTGTTTCAACTTTCTATGGTAGACCTGGCTGTTAGGGGAAGTCTTTCATCTGTATTGGGAAAAAAATATTTAGATACGGATATTTATCTAAGAACTTGGGGCATACACGAAACGGCTAAAAAACTGGTTTTAAACATGGAACCGGTAAATAAAGAAATATTTGATTCGTTTTGCGCCGGGATAAACCACAGAATAGACGAGGTTTCAAATGATTTGCCATTAGAGTTTAAGGTTTTAAATTTTTCTCCTGGATATTGGAATCCAAATATAGTTGCGGGGTATACACGAATGATGGCGCATGAAATGTCAGGATCTTGGATGCCTGAAGCTGTGTTTGGAGCAGTTGAGTCATATTTTGGAAAAGAGAAAGTAATGGAGATCATACCAGATGAAGATATTGATAGGCCGACAATATCTGAATCAATAATAAAAAAACCAGACATTTATAGTAAGATAATTCAATCAGAGCACTTTCTTAGAGACATCCTTGGAGACCATACAGCAGATATAGGATCTAACAATTGGGTGGTCTCTGGAAAGAAAACGAAGTCGGGAAATGCGATCCTTGGGAACGATCCGCATCTGGCATATACCCAGCCACCAAGGTGGTATGAAATTCATCTTAAGGGAGGAAGGTTTAATGTGTCAGGTGTGTGCATTGCTGGAATACCGATGCCCGTAATAGGGCAAAACGAAAAGGTCGCATGGGGGTTTACAAATAGCATGGTTGACGATCTTGACTTTTTTGTTGAAAAACTAAACCCTGAGAGAACTAAGTATAAACACGGAAGTGAGTGGCGCGATATAACCACATCAAGAGAGACCGTTTTTGTGAAAGGAGAAAAAGATTCAACGATAATAATAAGGAAAACTCACCATGGGCCAATAATAAGCGATATTCATGGTTTATATAAAAAATCAAAAAAGGTTTTGTCTATGGCATGGACAGGCCACTGGATAACAAGTGAAATGGACGCTTGGGTTGGTTTAACAACAATGGAAAACTGGAGTGATTTTACAAGCGGGGTTAAAGGATTTGGAGTGCCTGGTCAAAATATTGTTTATGCAGATGTAGATGGAAATATTGGATGGAGGCCTGCTGTATATATACCAATTAGAAAAGAAGGGTTTTCAATGTTACCACGCCCGGGCGAGGATAAAGATTATGATTGGAAGGGTAGGGTACCTTTTGAAGATATGCCGTTTTTATACAACCCACCTAAAGGATATATATCAACAGCAAATAACAGAACAATAGATGAAAAATTTCCATATTATATAAGCGGGCTATGGGCAGACCCTTCAAGGTCTGTGGTAATAGATGAGTGGTTAAATAACAACTCAGGAATTAATATTGATGATATGAAAAAACTGCAATTGAGTCACCGTTCAGAATTAGCAAGAAATGTCGTTAAAAGAATCGTTGGGTTGAAAGTTGATAGTTTAAATCCCGGGCAGAAGAGAGCAATGAGGTTTTTAAATGAGTGGGACTACGTAGAAAGCCCAGAATCAGAGGCGGCATTAATTTTTCACACATTCTTAATGAAAGTAACGGATAATATATATGGCGACGAGTTGAATATGATAGGTTCTGAGTATTTAAACGTATACCGAGATTTAAAGTATTTAACAAATAGAAACCTAAGGACAATCCTTTCAGGTAATTACAATTCATGGGTTGATAATATAAACACAAAAGGAAAAATTGAAACAATTGATGAAATAATTCAAATATCATTTTTCGATACTTATAATTATATCGTAGACACATACGGACCCAATTGGAGCAATTGGAAATGGGGAGATGCACATAAAATTATACATAAACATACTTTAGGTGATGTAGGTATATTAAACTACTTGTTTAGTTTAAATGTTGGCCCTTTTAGGAGTGGTGGTTCTGACGGTACACCAAATGCAGGTGGGTACTCAAGAAAAAAACCTTTTAACCAAACTTCTGGCGCATCAATGAGAAGGATAGTGGATCTTGGCGACTTAAACAACACCCAGTTTATAATTCCTACAGGACAGTCAGGTTTATACAATAGTCCTCATTATAGGGACCAGTCCAGCATGTATCACTCTGGTGGCTATAGAACCACACACTTCGATGAGAATTATATTAAAACATCAGATAAGTATAGACGATTAGTTTTTAAGCCTGCAATTTAAATGTTATTAGTTTTTTCTATAGTTATTTTCACTTTGTTTTTTCATTTTATATATTGGAAAAACAGTGATGAGTTAAATCCCGACATCTTAAAATCAAAACACATAGCGCACAGGGGTTATACGGGCAATGCCCCGGAAAACACGTTGGAATCTGTAGGCGCTGCTATTGAAAAAGGGTTTAGTTGGGTTGAGTTAGATGTCATTTCGACTAAAGATTGCCAAATCATTTGTTCACATAACTTTGACTTAGAAAGAGAAACAGACGGAAGAGGTTTTATCAATCAATTAGAGTATAAAGATATAAAACCCCTATCTACAGGGATTTATCTAAAAGGAATTGATAGTTGTTCAATACCTTTATTAGATGATATTGTTAAAAAACATAAAAATAATATATCGTTTAATTTAGAAATAAAATCAAACAAGCTGTTTGAATTAAAGACTGCCCGGGTGCTTGGAAGATATTTGGGCAGTGCCCAAGGTATTAATGTTATTGTATCATCATTCAACCCAATGGTCGTTTTATTTTTTAAAATATTCTATAAAGGAATAAAAACAGGTTTCTTGTTTGAAAACAAAAACTACTTAATGATTGCGAGTTTAATACACCCCCACTTTATTCACCCAAGAGTTGATTTGTTAAACGAAAAAATAATTAGTTATTCGAAAAAACATAATGTGGGAATAAATGCATGGACTGTTGATAATGTCCCAGCAAGAGAGTATTGTGAGGCACTGCCCATCGCTGGATTAATAACAGATATTTAAATGAAATAATTATGGATAGCATAAACGTATTTAAACTAAAAGAACTACTAGACACTGATAAAATAAAATTAATTGATGTAAGGGAGGATGAAGAGATCAATATTTGTAATATATCTGGTTCGCTACATATACCCATGGGGTTAATTCCACAAAAGGCTCACGTTTTAAATAAAGAATTAACATATGCGGTAATGTGCCACTCAGGTGTTAGGTCGCTATACGCATCAGAATACTTAAAAAAATCTGGATTTACTGTGTTTAATGTTGAGGGTGGTATTGATTCATGGGCCGTAAACATTGATACTGAGTGTAAAAGATATTAAGTCAAAAAAAACAAATACTTACAACACAGCCTTGTTTGGTAATTTATGTTAAGGAGTCTTCAGTTTTATAGATAATATATTTATTTTTAATTTTTTTTTATAATTTTTTATATTATACATTGATTAACCGTCCTTCTATGTTTGAACAATGCTCTTTCAATCTTGTGTAATTTTATCAAACATCCTTATTGTATATATCGGCTTCTGTAATTATTGTGATAAATAGTTATTACTTTATTTAACCACTCAAGTTGAAACTGCGATTCACTTTATAAAACAAACTTTGATTAAATTATTTTGCATTATAAAGATTAATATTTAAATATATGAGCGATAAGTATAATAAAATAAAGAAGATAGAAATTTAATGACATGTTTTAAATTCTTAAAAAGTTCCATTCTTCTTTTTAAATAGTTATATCCTTTTTTTACTGTCCATATAAAATGAAAAAATAAATCTATCACTCCTTCCATCAATTTAATTATTTTTTCTATTG
Source organism: uncultured bacterium (assembly GCA_964586565.1). Taxonomy (GTDB): domain Bacteria; phylum Fidelibacterota; class Marinisomatia; order Marinisomatales; family UBA1611; genus NZWG01. Next base: position 6,078 of record CAZPIF010000011.1, on the reverse strand, counting down.
TTTGTTTTTTTATTAATATCGCTAAAATTGAATTATAAAATATAAATGCCCATTAGGTCCTCATTTAAATAAAATCATGATTTAAATTTTTGCAAATTTTATCTGACCTAAAAAATCAAATTATTATGAAATTTTATATTTTTTTATATTTCTTGTTTTTATTTCATAAGAATAAAAAAAACAAATATATAAAACACAAAATAAAACCAAAAACCTCCGTGTTTTAATCTTAAAAAATTCAAAAAATCCCAATTTAATTAAACATATCTATTATTAAATTAATGTAATGATTATATATAATAGAACAGAATACAAAACCCTTTCTCCGAAACAATATAGAAAAGAAAAGAAGAGGCTCCAGGTTGAACTTCTTAAACTTCAAGAATGGGTTATTAAAAAGAATAAAAGAATCGCAATTGTTTTTGAGGGACGCGATGCAGCTGGTAAGGGGTCAACAATCAAACGATTTATTGAAAATATGATGCCTAAAACCGTTAATGTTAAGGAGCTTGGTGTGCCGACCACAACCCAGAGAAATCACTGGTTTGTCACTTGGAAAAAAATGATGCCTAAACCTGGTAATATTCATTTTTTTGATCGCAGTTGGTATTCAAGGGCCACTATTCAGCCGGTTATGGGATATTGTAACGAGAAACAATATAAATATTTTATGACTAACGTTAACAAGTGGGAAGACCGATTACTTACTGATAATATTATATTAATCAAATTTTATTTATCTATATCTAAAGAAAACCAAGAAATACGTTTTCACTTAAGAGAAAATAACCCATTAAAATATTGGAAATTGTCCCCCAATGATTGGAAAGCCCATAAAAAATGGCATTACTTTACCCAATTTAAAGAACATATGTTTCAAAAAACATCCACTGAAAAATCACCATGGGTTATTATAAACTCTGATAATAAAATGATTGCAAGACTAAATGCTATGAGATATGTCTTAAGTAATATCGAATACCATGGTAAGGAAAATCTAAAAATTAAAAAGTGGAATAGAGAAGACCCTGAATATAAAATAACGGTTGATAATGTTTTTTTTGATGGTCTTAATAAAGAACAATATAATTATCTATTTGAATTAAGAAAAAAATCTAATTAAAAACTAACAAAAGAGTTCTAAGTTTTTTTATGGACTCAACTAAAAAAACAATTCTTATAATTGAGGATGAAAAAGACATTGCCGAATTGTTAGCATTTAATCTTGAAAATGATGAATTCAATACTCTCCTTGCTAACAATGGTGAATCTGGAATAAAAATTGCTCGTAAAAGGAAACCTGATTTAATTATTCTAGATTTAATGCTACCTGGGATACATGGGCTAGATGTATGTCGAATCATTAAAGGTGATCCAGAACTTAAAAATATTTTTATTGTTATGCTTACCGCCCTTGGTCAAGAAGAAAGCATTGTAAAGGGTCTAGAGGTAGGCGCAGATGACTATATAACCAAACCTTTTAGTTTTAAAATTCTTATTGCCAGGATTAGGAGCGTCATTCGTAGAAGCCGTATTGATGAAGAAGGCGTTATTAAAGACATAAATATATTCGGTGTCGAAATAAAACAAAGATCTAGAGAGGTTTATATTAAAAAAACATTGATAGAAACAACCTACACAGAATTTCAAATACTCCAATTATTGGCATCTCATCCAGGTTGGGTCTTTACACGATATCAAATCATTGACAAAATAAGAGGAGATAATTATCCAGTAACCGACCGGTCAATAGATTATCAAATTGTTGGTTTACGAAAAAAAATGGGAGAATCGGGCGCTCTAATACAAACCATTCGTGGTGTTGGTTATAGATTTAAGCCCGCAGATAGCTAAGACTAATAACTACTAGTTATTATAGAATTATTAATGGATAAACGAGAAAAAAACACAACACTTCATCAAGATACAGACTTTGTCTTATCTAGTATGACAGAAGGCGTGCTTGTTTTTGACAAAAAAAAATATATTATTATGATAAATGAACCCGGAATTTCATATCTCAATATTTCAGAAAACAATCCGATAGGACTCAAAGTTCATAAAGTTATTAATGATAAAAACTTTATATCATATATAGATGAACTAATTTCATTTAAAAACCCTCTAAAAAAAGAAATTAAAATAAAAAAAAACATGGACAGATTTTTTCTTATAAACGGAACTATTCTTAATGGAGAAAAGCCGGGGTTTCTTGTTGTCTTAAGCGACATTACTAAATTGAAACAGCTTGAAAAAATCAGACAGGACTTTGTTGCAAATGTAAGTCACGAATTGAAAACACCTATAACATCTATAGTTGGTTTTTTAGAAACGGTACAACAAAAAGGGTTTCCCAAAGAAAAAAGAAAACCTTTTCTTCAAAAAGCCTTAAAACATTCCAATAGATTAAATGCAATTATTGATGACTTACTCTGGCTGTCTAAGATCGAATCTATGGAGGACAATGATAGTTTTGACTTAACGACACAGGGTCTTTCTAATATTATATCTAGTGCGGTTGATGATATAAGGACCCTAAAAGGTAAAGAAGACATTGATATAGCTGTCAACTGTGATCCTTCCATTAAATTAAGTGCAGACGAACAATTGCTCCGGGAGGCCTTTATAAATCTATTAGATAATGCTATCAAATATGGAGACCCTGATAAAGGAATTTCAATTAGCGTTAAAATGGATTCAATGTTGATTATTCAATTTCATAATTTTGGAGATCCTATTTCTCCAAAATATAAAGATAGGATATTTCATCGGTTTTATCGCATTGATAAATCAAGAAGTCGTCGGCAGGGAGGCACGGGTCTTGGCTTGGCAATAGTAAAGCATATTATATTTGTGCATGGTGGGGAAATTAGCGTCCAAAGTGACAATGAAACAGGAACCAGGTTCATAATTAAAATCCCAGTTCAAAATTAATATGCGGATTATGATTTCAACTGATCTATTTCATTAATATAAGTTTTTAAAAAACAAAAGAGGTGATACAATGAAGATAAAACTATTATTGGTTACAATATGTTTTTGTTTTGGTGTTTTTCTGTTTGCGCAAACGAACATGAGCGGGAAAGTATTTTACGATTACACTAGGAACCTAGATAACGGAGGTAATGCCTTCAATGTTCGTCGAGGATATTTGACTTATGTAAATAATGCAAGCGAAGACATCTCTTATAAAATAACATATGATATGGGTAATAATGGTGCTGGAAGCGAACACACTGCTTTTTTAAAAATAGCAATGGTAAAATATAAAACTCCCTTAGCTGATGTGACTCTCGGTATGCAGGCAATGAACATGTACAAGACTATGGAGAATACATGGGGTCACCGATTTATAGAAAAAGGAACGATGGGAACCTATAGGCTGTCACCATCTGCAGATCTTGGAGTTGGTATTTCTCGAGGCTTTGGAAAATTATTTACCAGTTTAATGATTACCAATGGTGGTGGCTATAAGAGAATAGAGGACGACAACCATAAAAAGTTTTCTTTACATGCAGTATATGGTCAATCAAAACTGAACAAGGAAGATGGGTTTAATCTTGGTGGGAGTTACTCATTGGAACCGTATGATGTAGAAGATTCAAAAACAGAAAACATAAACGTAGTCGGTATTTTTGGGGGTTACGCAGGTTCCGGTTTTAGGGGGGGGCTAGAATTTGATATAAAAAATGATGGAGATATTAGAGGGCAAATAATATCAATGTATGGTACTTATGAAATATCAAATAAAATATCACTTTTGGGCAGACTGGACCAGGTTGACCTAAATACATCTAACTCTGGAGATGGGATTCAGGCAATTATAGTTGGCTTACATCATTCTCTTGGTAAAGGTGCAATAATTGCACCAACAATTAGGATTAGTACACCCGAGGATGGTAAATCAGAAAACATTTTTGTTCTAAATTTTGAATTCAAATTTTAGATGAGGTAAAATTAATAAACTTTTGGCTCGTGATTTTTCAGTCCATTGTTCTAGCAAGAAACACGTACAAAGCCGAACCCAGTACACAGGCCAGAATTCCTTTGTTCCAACCCATTTCAGACGGTAGTAGGCCCCCCTCTTGAAACCAAGATAGAACTGCAAACATTATTCCAAATGAAGAGAGAGAAAGCCATGTAGTTTTTTTCATTATTTTTTATAACCAACGGCCTCAAATGGGTTGACAAGGATTGTAGAGATGTTTTTAAGGTGGGCGGCTATTCTTTTCAAGTATCTAGCATATAAAGCTAGTGCTACAGATTTTGATTCATTCCCTTGCGACAATTCACCAGAGATGCATCCATTCACTATCTTGTCTGAGCTTGACACAACGTCTTTATAGGTTGACATGAGAGAACGAGCTACGGCCTCATCCTGAGAGTTAATTGCTTCAATGGTTTTTTCAAAACGTGAGATGACTTCATTCTCTATTTCTGCGAGTTCATTAGAGAAGTTTTCTGCTAACATTGTATCTGGATAGTTTATGGCTAAATCTAAGATGTTTTTTGTGTAGTCACCGACTCGTTCTACATCTACAACCATATTTAACAACACAAGGCCACTTGGAAGGTCTTCAATGTCTTGGCTTATAGCATAGTGGGTTACGACTTTACGCCGAACATCTTTTTGAAAAAGATTAATTTCAGTATCCCGTTTTTTTAGAGCACGTATTTCATCTATATCTCCACTTTCGCGAAGATATTTTATTGCTTTGTTAAATATTTCGTTGGACAGGACCATCATATCATAAGATTCGTCCCATGCCTGAGACAGTAGGTTTTCAGAATTCCAGAGTTTTACTATATCTTTGAAAAGTGACATTTGTGTACCTGTTTATATTATGATTAAATGACTATCTGCCCAACAATATTATGGTTAACGGGGTTCCTACAAAAACCAAAAGTAAATACAAGACCGGTATTAATTTATTTTTTACAGCTTGATCTGCAATCCAGTCTGCACATTTTAAAGGTATATTGCGTAAAAAAGGAAGGCAATAAACAATAGCTATGCCAAAGATATTGAAAAACAAATGACCAATAGCAGCGATAAGCGCTGATACTGTTCCAGTGATTGCAGCAAGCAGCGCTGTAACTGTTGTACCTATATTTGCTCCAAGGGTAAATGGAAAAATTTGGCGCAATGTTAATACACCTGCCCCAGCCAAAGGAACGACTAAAGAAGTTGTAATTGACGAGCTTTGTACCATAATCGTAAGCACTATACCAAAACCAATAGCGCGCAAAGCTGTTTTAAAAATATATTGATCGAAAAAAGCCTCTACTTTTTTTAGAACAAGACTACGCAAAATTTTCACAAGGGCATAGAGCATGGCAAAGGTTATAAGGACGCTAAGTATAAGATATATGATGTCATTCCCAAACGAAAATTTTTCTACAAACTTTGCACCGGATTTTATTACAATTTTTATAGGGCTTTTTGCGGTTAAAATGTCTGCATTTTGAATTTTACCAAACATTAATGATGCAACCCACTCAGCCGACCTCTGAATTACATGAAATGTCATCTCTATTGGAAATAAGATTAAGACAGACAGGATATTAAAAAAATCATGAACTGTTGAGGCCGCAAAAGCCCTTTTAAATTCATTCCCTCTGTTTAAGTGCCCAATAGAAACAATCGTGTTTGTTACGGTTGTTCCAATATTTGCACCCATTATCATTGGTATTGCTCCGGCGAGTCCAAGTGCCCCACTACTTACCATCCCCACTATTAGCGATGTTGTCGTTGAAGAGCTTTGAAATAATACCGTAGCAAAAACACCTATGAATAATGCAATCACTGGGTCGCTTGTTGTTGTGAATATTGACTCTGCTACTCCTGCACCCATATTTTTTATGGCCGAGGACATTCCTTTTATTCCAACTAAAAAAAGATATAAGGCGCCGATAACGCTTAGAACTCTAAGTGCTATTTTCATAGGTATGGTAATTATAGATTAATTTTTTATTTTTATAATAAATGTTGTAGCCAATTTTAAAAGGACATTGTTAGGATTGTGTTAGGGTGTTAGTTTTATGTTAGGAGAAGAAGTCGTTGGGTTAGTTTATTTT
>CAZPIF010000010.1:0-17576 GCA_964586565.1 uncultured bacterium | reverse complement strand
TTGGGTGCTGTACTTCAGGTTCAAAAAACAGGCCTTTTCACTTTTTGTTGAATCAAGGAAGTTTGCTGTATCTGGGAGGCTCCCGTCATTCATTAAACAAAGAATGATCCCAAAAAACAATCTGCCCGTGCTTTCAATTCAAACCTGACAATATCTGATTAATTCTCGACTGACTCCCTCTAATCTTTAGTTTGACACCATCTTCTTCATAAGATCGTTCCAGTACATCTACTCCTTCTTGTGCTTGAGCAATCGTTTTACCATCTTCATAAGGGAATTCAATATCAATAGTTTGATAATTTGCTTCCATGTATTCAACAATTTTTGCACTTAAAGCTGATAGTTTTAAATGCTGTTTTGCAGAAACTGTAACAGCTTTAGGTAAAGAACGTTGTATTTTATCGATCATATTTCCATTTGAGATAAGATCCACTTTATTTAATACTAAGACTTTAGGGATATCTGATGCTTTCATATCTTCAAGAACCTCCTGAATTGTATTCTTATGGTCTAATAACTGCGGAGAAGACATATCTAGAACCATTAATATCAAATCTGCTTCAAGAACTTCTTTCAAGGTGCTCTTAAATGATGCTACCAAATTATGAGGAAGTTTCCTTATGAAGCCTACTGTATCACTAAGCAAAATAGTATGAGATGGATCTAGGCATAATTTCCTTACTGTTGTATCCAAAGTGGCAAATAGCTGATCTTGAATAAAAACATCCGTTCCTGTTAGAGCTTTAAATAGAGTAGACTTTCCAGCATTAGTATAACCAACCAACGAAACACGAAACTCAGATTTTCTTCTTAAGCTTTGTGTCGACCGCTCTTTTTCAATCTTTAACAGATCCTTCTTTAACCTTGTTATTCTTGTGCGAATAAGACGTCTGTCCACCTCTATCTGAGTCTCACCCATACCTGCACGTGTACCCACCCCACCCATTTGACGTTCCAAGTGAGTCCACTGACGTGTCAGGCGTGGCAATAGATACTCTAAATACGCCAAATCGACTTGAGTAGTAGCCTCTTTTGAACGTGCATGTTTCTGAAAAATATCTAGGATAAGTCCACTACGATCTAGTACTTTGATTTTTTCTGACATTTGATGATAGTTTTTTATCTGAGCTGGGCTTAGTTCATCATCAAAAAGAATAAGCTTCACATTTAATTCTTTAGCTTGAGAAATTATCTGTTTTGCCTTTCCTTTACCTACGAAAGTCGCGGGATTTATGTTTACTACTTTTTGTGTAATTCTTTCTATTACCTTTGCTCCAGCAGTTTCTGCTAAAAGTTCTAACTCATCTAGGTGCTCATGAATAATTGTTTCAGTTGTACCTGGAATAATAACACCTACTAGTAGTGCTTTTTCATTTTCAATAGGAAGTTTTTCCAAAATTATTCAGTTTTCATTTTTATTTGTTCAGGTTTCCCTAATAATGTTTCAATCAAAAATAAAATTAGAGCTATTAGAAGAAAAATTTTCCATAATGACTTACCATGTCTTGTCTCTGAAAAAATTTTAGGGAAATTTTCTTCTATTTCAAGCCAGCGAATATCTTTATTATCAATAAATTTTTCGACATCTTTCTGACTTATTCCCCCACTTATATATTCTCTGTAATGTAACCTTGTAGGAAATGATGTAAATTTTTCCCCATTTGAGAATACCTGATATATACCTAATTCACTTGTATTTACAATATTTATTTTTTCTAGATTATAATCTGGAACTATCAATTCTCTTAATCCTGAGGGTGAAATTACTTCCCACTTATTTCTAAGTTTACTTTCTTCAATTGAAATCCATTTCTGCTCATCAATAAGAACAGGTGAAGTATTAATTTCATCCGTCCCAGATAATATAATCATACGATATAATAACGGTACTACCATTCCACGTATTGGAAGATCATTCCAATTTAAATCTAACAGGCTAGAGAAATAAAAAATATCGCCACTACCTCTTGAAAACTCTAATAATAATGGATCATTATTACTTAACATCAAATATATTTGATGTTTTGAATTCGTTTTAGTTTTAATGTATTTATATACTTCTGGTAGCTCTCTATTCAAATTTCTAACTTGGATATCTTCTAGTAAATCAGATTTTTTGATTGATATACTCGAATTAAAATAGCTTTCTTCTGCACTTATTTTATTAATAATCTCCGGAAAACCTATCTTTGAAAAAAGGTTGGAATGATATTGATCTTTCTTCGATGTTCCTTGGAACCATATTATTCCACCACCTTCTTTTAAAAAATTATCCATATCCTCTACACTTTCTTTAGCAATACTCTTTAAATTATATAGTATCGCGACATCGGCATCATCAAAGAATAGTCTACCATCTCCGTTATGCAATTTTACTTCAATATTTAGAAAATTACTTTCTGGATCTATCGACCTTAATATTGTTTCTAATATTTTTACATCATCTATACTTGAGCTAATAATACTACATTTAATTTGATTCATTATGGGCATAGTTAAATACCATGTATTATCTAAATTATAATCATCATCAGGCAATAAAATCTTTCCTTCAAGGATACCTACTTCTGATGGATACGCTTGGAACAAAAATTCTTTTTCTTTATTTATATTAAATTCTGAAATCACTTGTCCTACTCTATCATCATTAAACACTAATTCTAAAGGTACATTTGGCTTTTTCAAATAGCCTGAGTTTTTCACTCTTGCATTAAGCTTAATTAATTGATTTAATGTTTTTATTCTATTTATTGTAGAAACATTTAATAATCCTAAATTATCATAAACCGCTTCGGGCTGGATAAAATAAAATTTCCAATTATCCATTACCTCTTTACTTTTATTAAAAGTAGAATCAGGAGCATACATCAAATCACTAAACACAATACATTCTTTGATAGGCTCATCTACTGAACCCTTTAATAGGTTATTCATTGTTAACCAAATATTGTCATGGGATGAGCTAGGTTTTATTTTTTTTATTGAATTACGTAATTCTAAATCGTCAGACTTCCCAGAAAAAACAATCTTTGGTGGACATGTCTGTGAGATAATTATCTTAGTTTTCTCGTTAAAAAGTGGCATTATACTCATTGCAAGATTTTTAGAAATATCTAAGTTAGAACGACTAGTCTCTCTAATAGACATACTAGCTGAATTATCAATAATAATTATTAATCTTGAATCCTGCTGAGCAGACAACCAACCAGGCATAAAAGCTTTTGTTACAGGCCTTGCCATCATCAATACAAGACAGACAATAAAAAGAATTCTTATAAGCAATAATATTATTTTTTTTAGTTTTATATTTCTGATAGAACTTCTTTCTAACTCTTTAATAAATCGAATGCTACTAAACTCAACTTGGTTTTGCCTTATATTGCTTAAAATATGAATTGTGATTGGAATTGAAATAGCACATAATAGCCATAAAACAAATGGAGATAAAAAAGTCATATGAGATTGTTTACCGTTTGCATAACTAAACCTGAAACAAAAGGTATTGTTATATTATCATTTATTTGTAAAGGCATTAACTCAGTTAACATTGCAGAAAATGCACCAACCAATAAGACTACGATTGGTAGATTTAGATTTAAGTAAACAACTAATATAAATGAAAAAAACAAACCAGAGATAAAGCCTGAAATATGTTTTGACCCTATTCTACCAAATGGGATAAATTTTCCAAAAATAGCCGCACAAGAATCACCAACAGTCAAGAAAAGCATAGCAGGGACAGCAATATTTTTAGGGAAAATATAAACCGTTATTAAAAAGCCAATTAATAGCCAGGTAGCACCAGTAATTCTTCCACTTTTTTCATTAATACGAAGCATTTTACCAAAATTTTGGTAAAAAATTCTACTTATTATATTATCTCTATTCCTTAAAAATTCAACTGAAATTGCAAAAATTGTTAGAAAAATTAAAAACAATAAAAAATTGTGATTGTCACAGATAATCCATAGATAATAAAGAGGTATTATTGATGCTGAGATATGAAAAACTTTACGAAAGATCTCATTTTTTTTTATTTTTTTCACTTATCGATAATCTGATTAAAAATATCCTGCATATCTAAAACACTTACTGTAAGATCTATTTTAGTTGGTTTTTCTAATACAGTCTCCGCAGATATTGATTGGTCAAGTACTGTATACGGTATCAAATCTTCATTTTGACGATAAAACACCTTTCCTAGCTCAAACCCTGATTTCTCTAGATCTAAAATTGCCTTTCTCTTACTTAAACCAAAAAGATTAGGAACTTGAAAAAAGTTTGGTGGGACACCTAGACTGATTGTTAAATGTACACCCATACCCTTATTTAACCGGTCAGCACCTTTAGGATATTGCCAAGTGACATTACCAGATGGAACATCAGAATTATATTCTTTATATACAGTATCTATTTCTAAACCAACCTGATTCAATGCAAGCTCAGCACTTCTTAAAGATCTACCTATTAAATCAGGGATTTGAACCATTTTTTCAGGTTGTGAAATCTTTAATCTGATAGTTCTTCCTTCTTTTACTCGTGTATTAGGAGCAGGATATTGATCTACTATAGTGCCCGATGCATATGATGATGTAAAAAGTGTATCAGATACAAGACTACGGTAACCTTCTGAGGTTAATACTTTTTTAGCATATTCTAAATCTTTATCTATTACATTAACCATATATCTACCATCCCCCATCCTGACATAAATTGGCATTATAAATAAATCAAAAATCATGATTATAATTAAGCATAAACCTATAAAGGTAAAAAAATATATTGAAACTGTTTTCATTAAGATCTTACCATCTTTGTAGCGAACATGCCATCTACTCCATGAATAAAGGGCATAGTAGACAGAGCACCTCTATCATCAATCCATGACTTCGGTATTTTTGAAGGAATAATGTCTATGGAATATTCTGTGTTTAACTTAAGAAACTCTTCTACCACCTCCCAATTTTCTTCTGGCTCTAGCGAACATGTTGCATAAACTAAAGTTCCATTTGGACGCACAAACTTTGAACAATTATTTAGTATATCTAATTGAAGTCTTGACATTTTTTTTATATCATCTGGCTCTCTTATCCAACGTATGTCAGGTTTTCTTCCAATTACACCTGTTCCTGTACAGGGCGCATCTATTAAAATAAAATCTGACATCTCATATGTTGCTTTAGTTGCATCTTTTAGTTCCCAAATAATATTTGATTTCCCATGTCTTTTTATATCATTCCGAGATTTATCAATTCTCCTTTCATTTATATCAGATGCTAATATTTGGCCATTTTCCCCAACTAAACTAGACAAATACAATGATTTAGTTCCAGGAGCGGCACATACATCTAAAACAGTATCACCTGTTCCCACACCTAAGCAATCTACAACTGCTGCCGAAGCTGGATTCTGTATTGAAATATTACCATTTAAAAATAATTCTGATTTAAGTAGTTTAGTAAAACCTTTTGATATTTCAAGAAATGATGGTGAAAAAATTTTAGAGTTGATACTATCTTTTAAAAGAATCTTTCTAACTTCCTCAATTGTTTCTCCTGGATAGTCAATCCGTATATAGTTTGTGGGAGGTAAATTAAAATAGTCCAACATTTTGATATATCTTTCTTCTCCAATGTTCTCTCTCCATCTTTTCTGCAACCATAAGGGAAAAGAGTTCCAAGTACTTTTTTTTTCTAAAGCAATGTACCAATTGCAATCATCATTCTTTATTAATACCATTTTCCTCAAAATTGCATTAACAAATCCCTTCCCTTTTTTATTCAAGTGGTAATTAGCAATATCAACTGCTGAATTTACTGCTGCATAATCTGGCACTTTATCATCAATTATAATTTCATAAAAACCAATTCGTAAAATATTTAATATTTTTTTCTCAATATTTTTCTTAAACCTACCTGAGACATACTCTATCATCGTATCTAATCTACTTTTTAATCGTACTATTTCATTAACAATTACCTTAGTCCTAGGTCTATATTTTATGTTTACATCATACTGTCCAAAAGCATCGTAAATGATATGATCAATCCTAGTTGGCTTTTTTTCAAATTTACATAGAATAAGAAATGCTAATGATCTTGCATCCTTTCTCATCTTCCAAACATATCTCCTGACTTTATATCAATACCCATTAAAAACTCCCTTACGGGCAATTTTTTCTTACCTTCAAGCTGAATTTCAAATATTTCAAGCAACCCCTTTCCAGTTGAAATAATTAATCGTTCTTTTGAAGATTGAATTACCTGCCCAGGGTTCTTAATCTGGCCATCTAATAGAGATGTTTTATAAATCCTCAAACGGCGTTTTTTAAAAAAAGTAGACATACCTGGAAATGGAGACAAACCTCTTATCCAATTATGAATTTTTACGTTTTGCCAATTCCAATTGATTATGGACATTTCTTTAGTAATTTTTGGTGCAAATGTTATTTTATTGCTATCTTGGACTATTATTTTTATCGTATCATCCTCAATTTTTTTTAGAACAGTAAGCACCATCTTGGCACCTTCTTCACAAATACGCATTCCTAGTGATAACATATTATCATCATCACCTATCTTTATTTCTTTTTGCAAAAGTATATCTCCAGCATCAATTTTTTTCTTTATTTGAAAAATAGTAACTCCCGTATTTTTATCACCATTCATCAAAGCCCATTGGATAGGACCTGCTCCACGATACTTAGGTAATAATGATGCATGTAGATTGATTGAACCATGTCGTGGTAACAAAAGTAATTTTTCAGGAAGAATTTTATATGCAACCACAACAAATATATCTGGATTTAATTTTTTTAATTCCTCAGAAAGATTTTCTGAATTAAGATTTTTTGGCTCAATTAAATGGATCAGGTTATCTTTTGCAAATTGCCCGACAGCTGTAGAATGAAATATTCTACCTCGCCCTATTGGTTTTGGCGGATTCGAAACAATAGCAATTAAATCATGGTCAGATTTCTGTATTGCATTTAGAGTGGGAATAGCAAATTTCGGGTTTCCCATAAATATTATACGCATTGACTATTTTATTCTTGAGTTAGAATATACTATAAAACGAAACCTTTTGTTTGCTTCTCAGAAGTGATTCTATTTTGGGTGTTATTCCTCAATTCTTTTAATGCAGTTTTATACTGAATCTTCTCAACTTCTCCTACACGATCAATTATGAAGACACCATTTAAATGATCCATCTCATGCTGAATTGCTCTACCTAATAAACCACTAAATTCCTCCTCGATCCATTCTTGCTTTATTGTTTGATATTTTAGTTTAACCATCTCAGGTCTCTTAACATCTAACGCAATACCCGGCAATGATAAACAACCTTCTTGGAACATGTTTTCATCAGATCCTGTTGATACAATACTACTATTTATAAATATGTGAGGCTCATCAGTTTCATCGGTATGAGTTATATCAATGATAAAAAGATTTAAATCAATCCCAACCTGATTCGCTGCTAAACCAATACCTTCAGCCTCATACATAGAATCAAACATATCATCTATAATTTTATTTAAATTTGAAAATTCATTTACGGACTTGCATTTTTTTCTTAAAATAGGATCTCCATAATGTACTACATCAAGAACAGCCATTAGTTTTGCTCCAATTCTTCATCTTTTATCTTGTTTGCAAGGCCTGCGATAGCAGTTTTATTGAGTACAAGATTTGTATTATTATCAACTTTTATTACAACTTGGCGACCTTTTTCTTTAAAACCCTGAACTGTTCCATATATACCACCCATCGTAATTATTCTATCTCCTTTTTGTAGAGATTCTCGCATGTCCTCTTTCTGTTTTTGTCTCTTAGTTTGAGGCCTAATCATCAAAAAGTAGATTATAAACATTATTAGAATGAATGGAAGAAAACCGGCAAAACCTCCACCCTGTTGAGTTTGACTATATAAAATTTCCATTTTTTCTCTAAATAGGTTAGCCTAAAATTAATGCTAAGGAATAATAATTTAAAGACTGATCTCTACAATAGTTCCAGTGTCTACTGATGAATCTAATATTTTGAGCCTACCATTGTGAATATCCTCTACGATTCTACTGGCTAGTGATAAGCCTAATCCCCACCCAGCTTTTTTAGTACTAAAGCCAGGTCTAAAAATATTACGCCAATCTTTTTTAGGGATACCTTTTCCATTGTCTTTGATTTGAATTTTAATCCGACCTTCATATTTTTTTAATGATATATTAATCACACCATCCTCTTTATCAATAGCATCTATTCCATTTCGTATAATATTTTCAATCGACCAAGCTAACAATGATCCATTAGCTGTGATTATAATTTTAGGATCTATGTCATTAACTAATTGGACTTTCTTACCAATTGATGGCAATCGCTTTTCCAAATACTCAACTATACGTTCTACCCTTTCAGAAAGATCAAGTTTCTCAAAATCAGATTTAGATCCCATTTTACTAAACCTACGCCCTATTTGTTCCAGCCTTTTCAAATCAGTCTTCATTTCTGGAATTATTTCACTAATTTTTTCAGGGTGTTCGTTAAGCCAATCTACCCACCCTATAAGCGCTGATACTGGAGTTCCTAATTGATGTGCTGTTTCTCTAGCCATTCCAACCCAAATATGTTTTTTTTCATTATTTCTAATAAAACTAAATCCAGTAAATCCTAAAAAGATAAATAATCCAATAGCAAATATCTCGATATAGCTCCACAATCTTAATTTTTCAACAATCCTTGAATCACCATAATGGAGATGTCCAAAAGTAATTTCACCAATTGAACTATCTTTATATCTTAATGGTATTGGTTTATTATAATTATCTGTCGTTTTTATATATCTAGAGATATCATTTATTGTTGAAACAGAATTAGGTAAGTTTTTCCACATTTGTGGATTATTTTCTGTATCAGTTTGTATTAATGGGAACTTTACCTTTTGAATTACATTTTCAAAAATAAAATCAAGATTAGCATCATTGTCATCAGCAACAACATCTGCAATCATATTGGCATACAAACGGACTATCTCTCTATTATCATTTCTTAGCTCATTAACAAGAATTTGTGTATAAGCTAATAATCCTACAACTAAGCCAATACCAAGGATAAATAAACCAGCTTTGATATTAACTGCATAACGATAAGGTAGCATTAATTTATTTTTTTTTGTCTTTCCAAAATAATATTCCTAATGCCAATAATAACGATAAAAAAGAGACTCTAGATAATATTTTTGTGGTTTTCCATGAAGAAATATCATACTCAAAAACAATTTCAGAATTACCTTTTGGTATTCGTACAGATCTTAAAATATGATTTGTTTGAAATATAGGTACTTCTTTTCCATTTACTGTAGCTTTCCAACCAGGCCCATAATACATTTCTGAGAGAACAAGTAATCCTCCAGTATTTGATGTTGACACTAATTCAATCATATTTTCGGTACGTGATTTTACTTGAACCTCACCATCAGCATATAGCGGTAGTTGAGAATCTGTATAATTATTTACTACTGCTGTATTTTGTGGATTAAAGCCACTTAAAAGAATTTCCATAAGAGATTCTCTTTGTGAATTTACATTTTTTATTTTCCCAACAATCCATGCTTTAGGCAAAACTTTAGTGTTTTCATATAGTCCACTTACCTCATTTATTTTAGTAAATTGAGGATTATTTATTTTCATATTTGTTAAAATATATTTCACATTTAACATATTTAGTATTTTCGGTTTACTGAAACCACCAGCATCCATCAGGTCTTGATAATTTCTTAACTTAATTGGTCTGTAACCACCAATACTTTCAATATTCCAATAACTATATTTATTTGTACCTATTTTATCTGCAGGAAAAACACGGAAAAAATCATCATCTTTTAATAAATAATTTATTTGAGAATCGGCTCTAAATAGTCTGTCCATGTTTTTTGAAGGGTTTGTATCCATAAATTCATTATTAATTATGCCAAGGTCTATCAAAGATAAAAGAATAATGCCATACTGAAATCTTTTTGAATCTATTTTTTTTTCTTTTAGGGCCCATACCATTCCAAACAATGTACAACTAAGACAAATCACTATTATTAAACCTTTTTCAAAAAGTGATACTCTAGATACATAAAGTCTAGAAATTTGTAATGGGCTATATCTAGAATCATTAATTGAATTAAAATCAATAAAATATTTACCTGCAATCAACAAAATACATGAAACTAGAATTATAAAACCGATAAACTGAAATGACCTTTGTATAGATTTATTGTTTGTATAATTATGGAGAAAGATATCCAATCCTTTTGCACCTAAAAATGGTATAGTCATAGAAAGCAATAAATAAATCATAGATGGTACTCTAAACTTTGAAAATAATGGAAGATAATTGTAGAAAGGTTTATATAGTATTGGTACAATCGATCCTAATCCTGTGATTATGATTAATACTGTAATAATCCATAATAGAGTTTCATTTCTTTGAGGTTTGCTGATTATTGTACCAAGAAAAGCAAAAATAAATATAATTAAACCTAAATAATGAGTAGACTGAGTAAAAGGCATAAATCCCCAATATGCACCATGATTTACATCCCTATGATTTTGTAGCCCATAGTGGTATGGATAAATAAACGTGATTATCTCTTTTGGATGGAAAGACCACTGAGTAGCATATTCCCATTTAGTACCAGATTTTGTCTGGTTTGTCCCATCAATAACAGATGGAGAACCCCGATTAGACTCTTCTTGAAATTGATAGATATCTGAATATGGATCAGAAACTATAGCAAGGGAAATAATTACACTGAAAATAATAGAAAACAAGATTAATGATGATTTCTTTATCGAGTGCTTATTATCAATAACTTCTAAGCTTGTTTTCCATACATAGTAAAACCCCACAACCATCCATGTATAGTACACTACTTGAGGATGATTCATCCACAACTGTAAAGCCGTTGCTAGGGAAAGCATTAAAATTCTTTTTAGACTAATTTTATTAATGAGTAAAACTGATGCAAGAAATACCCATGGGATATAAGACATCGCAAATATTTTGTTTAAGTGTCCAGCACCAATGAGACCAAATGTATAAGGAGTCAAAGAAGACATTAGCGCTCCAAAAGCAGCAGAATATCGACTAATTTCAAAATATCTGAGCAATATAAACATACCCAATCCAAAAATAACTAGGTAAAACCATATCATTAGACCGGGATTAAATAAAATCTTATTTCGGAACTCTTTTAATGGATCACCATTATTGTAAATATAACCTCCATATGATGGCATGCCAGAGAACAAGTTTGGGTACCATTGTGGTATATCTTTGTTTTTGGCTAAATAAGTATCTCTCCACTCATTTATCGGATGTCTCTCAAGTTCATCATTTGTTGTTACTATTTCTCCAAAAAACACCATGCGAAATAAAAATAATAATGGGATAAATAATAACAGGAGAATTTGTTTTTTATAATTATTTAGATAATCCATTTTTTTTCTTTTTCGATTTTTTTTATCAAGGAAAGCCAGTATTCTACATTATCTCCCTTTTTTGTTTTCCAATGAAAAACTCCTGACCCATACATATGTGTTAAAAAAATTTCATTTTTATTTAGATATAGTTCAAAATATTTAGCCAAATCATGATGACTAGAAAAAACATTCTTATTTAAATCATTACTGTAACATGCATTGAAATTAATTGATTTAAAATTAGAATCTCGGATAGCACAAATTATCTTATTACCTGTATCTGGACTAGTTACGCCAAATAAATTTTCAAGGTACTTAGTTATTGATCTAAGAATTTTATAGCTATTTAACCTATGTTTATTTGCTAAAAACAGCAATCTATTAAACTTGCGGAGTAAACTATTTGATAAAATTTTTAATAAAACAGGAAAAGGGGAAAATGATTTTTTCAACTTTTTAATTTCTTGAGTCCTAAAAAACATGAAAACAACACTAGGGTAATCATGAACTTTTCCGATTTTCCAAGGGGGATAAGGAGCACCGATAATCGTATTGTCCTCAATTTTATTTATCAAATAGTTATCCCATTCTTGTTTAAATATATGTACATCAGGATCTAATATAAGTGTGTATTTTGTATCTACTAATTCTAAACCTTTATCAAGCGCTTCAGCATGTGATTTAGATCTTTGTTTATGATTATTTTGACACCCTATAATGCTCACATCGTATTCATCAGATTTAATAGTAGATAGCTGTTTATCATTGCCATCTGTTTTATCAACGACCAAAAATTGAATGGATTTTTTATCTCCAGCCTTACCTGCTAGATTTTTAAAAAGTCTTGATAAATGCTTAGCTGATTTAAAACTAACCGATAGAACTGTGATCTTTTTGTTTCCATTTTGCAAAAAAAACTACCTTTTTCCAATTTTTGAATAAATTTCATTCTCAATCTTGGTGATTTCATGGGGATATACTATATCAGGTCCCCCTCCACTAGTACTTATTGATTTATCAATAAACTTATTAATGATGGTATCATTAAAATCTCTTTTTAAGAAGTCAAAAAGAGTGTTACATGTTATACTCGGATTATTTAGAAAGTCCTCAAATGAACAAAAATGAATTGGTAAATCTGATTTGTAGCAGAATGATAAAATACTTTTTGAATATAATTCCCAAATTTTCAAACCATTTAGAATAGGTAAGTCATTACGCTTTTTTAATGAACGTGCAACAGAATCTGCTCTTCTTGTAACAAATACAATTTTAATTTTATTCTTATATCCCAATTGATCAATTACATCTACCCAATACTTCACTGTAAAACATGTTCGAGGATCTTTCCAACCCCAATCGCTAAAATTTTCTAATGAATCACCTACAAGTCTTCTCATTTTTTTATTTATTTTAGGTGAAACTTTTACTTCTGGTAAATCTGGACTATAAGATTTAGTATGATAACCAGAGTATTCAAGAATTTGGTCATTTATTTTCCTAAAGTTATAATTTTCATAAAAACCTTTAGGATTTTGTTTGAGAGGTCTGGGCCAGAAATTCTCATATGTACCCATTATTATGTTATTCAAATGCAATATACCTGCTACAGTCGATGTTCCGCTACGGTGCATACCTAAAACAATAACTATCATTTATAATATCTCTTTGAAAAACCAATAATTTCTGATTCTTGAAAAACAAATCTCCTGATAAATGCTTGAAAAAAACCTATACCATAAGCTATTACCTGTATTGGTATTACAGCTAATAAATATGGAATGATTCTAACATCTCTTTTCTTAAATGAACCTAGGAAAGCTATTATAAATAGGGGTATCATAAAAAAAAATAAGATATTATGTATACTTATACCTGAATATGCCATTAAAAAAATTATAACTAGTGATATTAAACATGCAATTGTGGGCAAAAAGTGAACCAATCTTAACATACTCAAATCAATTTTTCCTAAATTGACTCTTGCTACTCCCCAGTTAAATACTTGCTTAGAAAACTGTTTAATCGTACTTCTTCTTCTATGGTATACTAATGCATCCTTTAAAAATTTTACCTTAGCGCCAGATTTTATTATTCTATTACTATATTCTATATCTTGACCATGCCTCAATGTTCCAAATCCCCCGATTTTCCGATAAATGTCTTTGGTAATACCCATATTATGTGTCCTAGGATAAAATTTTGAAATCATCTTTTCGCTATGGCCTCGTATTCCACCTGTTGTCAATAATGAAGTCATAGAATAATCTATTGCTTTTTGTAATAGAGTGAAATCATCTTTTGCACCATCTGGCCCACCAAAAGCATCAAAACTATTAGTATTATATTGGTTGAGGATGGTCTTGATCCAATCTGGATGCGCCTCACAATCTGAGTCAATAAATAATATTAAATCTCCATTGCTTTCTTTCAATCCATGATTTCGGGCTTCTCCTGGACCTTTATTTTTCTGGCTAAGATATCTAATCTTAAATTTTGACTTTTTTTGCCATTTTTCAACTATTTCTTTAGTTATATCAGTAGAACCATCATCTGAAATAATTGATTCAAAAAGGTCCATTTTGACTGTCTGTTGAGATAAAGATTGAAGCAGTAAATCTAATTCATCAGCCCTATTAAATGTTGGTGTAACAATGCTTATGAATATACCTTGGTCCATAAATATTTTATTTTGTTGAACAAGTAAAGGATCTTATTTTGAAAATTTTATTATGTTATGTGCAATTTATTATTAAAATATCACCTAGGTTTCATGAAAATATTTTACGCGCTTTTCATTGCCTTGATTTGTCTTTGTAAAAAGCTCTCCAAGTAATCCAATAGAAAAAAATTGAAATCCAATCACAATTAACATCACACCAAGCGTTAATAAAGCAAAATGTTTAGAGAAAGGCTCATATAGCCAATATTTATAATAAAGCACAAAACTTTCAATTATAAAACCAATAGTTAATAACCCAATTCCGAATGAACCAAAAAGATGTAGGGGCTGCTGAATAAAACGATTAAGAAATAAAATAGTAATCAAATCAAAAAAACCATGTAATAACCTTGATCCGCCATATTTTGAGGAGCCGTGTAGTCTAGAACGATGATTAACGATAATTTCTGTAACTCTAAACTTATTTTGGCCTGCTAGTACTGGAATGTACCTATGAAGACCTCCGTATATATCAATTGATTTAACAACTGATTGCCTATACCCCTTAATTCCACAGTTGAAATCATGTATTTTTATACCTGTAATAAGGCGAGTAATGAAGTTAAATATTTTAGAAGGGAGCCTCTTACCAAGGGGGTCTAACCTAGTTTTCTTCCATCCTGACACAACATCCCATCCTTCATTTAATTTTTTTATTAGATTTTTTATTTCTGATGGATCATCTTGTAGATCGGCATCCATTGTTATGATATACTCCCCATTTGCTACTTTAAACCCCTCACTTAGAGCAGCAGACTTTCCATAATTTTTAAAAAATTGTATCATCTTAAAATTTTTCTCTTTTAAACAAAGCTCTGTCAACCATACCGTTGATCCATCTCCAGAACCATCATCAACAAATATTACCTCCCATTTTTCATATTTACTAAGATTCTCAATTAGTTCTTTTGTTAATTGAGGTAAAGAGCCTTCTTCATTTAATACTGGAATTACAACAGATAAGTACATTTTAATATTCTAAAAGTTTCCAAACTTTTTTCATGTTAATCTGTTCGCTTTGCATATCTCTTGATGTGATCTCAATATTAACACCTTGATTTGATTCTTTATTATAAAATTTCGCACCAACAAGAGAACGTTTTTCATCTGCCAACTTATCACGCATATAATTTATTTTACTCTTGTTCTTTTTTCTTAATTCACTTCTTTTTTGGCTCACCCCAGACTCAGGCTGAATACCCCAAACTAATCTTGTTAAATCATTTGGCTGAATGGTGTGCATTATAGGAAAAATATATTTAATCTGGTCATAATCATATTGTTTATTTTTTATTAGATCTCTTGCGGTAATGATATTAGGTGTAACCCACAATAATAAAGCCTTTCTACCAATGATATCATTAAAAACAATGAATGTACTATCTCTTTGCGACATAAATGAAAAAGATAACTTTCCTTTTATTTTCCCAAATGAATCTATTTTACCTTTTCCTTTGCAAGCTTTATATAATTCATTTAATTCAACATAGGACTTTTGGGAATTTCTTAAGATTATATTTTTACCTGGACCTGCACAATTAATTAAAACAAGAAGAAAAATAACCCTGTATAACATAAATTAATCCTTCTTTTCTACTTGTTGTAATTTTTCTGTATGAAATTCTGCTTTATGTTTTATGATCTGATTAAGGTGCCCTTGGATAGTAGCATTTTCTGAATCAATAGCAAGTGACTCTCTTATGTACATTATTGCTTCTTCATAGAAATTTAATTTAAAATAAATCCAACCTATTGTATCAAGGTAAGCTGCTGATTTTGGCTCTAACTTAATTGCATTTTGTGCTAATTCTAGTGCAATGTCTATATCTTTATTCCTTTCAACTAAACTGTATGCATAATTATTAAATGCTTGAGCATCAGTACTGTCTGATTCAATCAGATCAATATATAATTGATCTGAAAGAGTCCATTCACCCATTGAATCATAAATCAGTGCAAGATTATGTTTTGTATTTCTTGATTGCGGATAAATTTCCAACGCTTGTGATAGGTGACGTTCAGCATTATCAAAATCATTTATTTGATAATATGCCGTACCCAACAAGTACTGAATTGTAAAATCTTTAAAGAATTTATCTGCATGTGGTTTAAGTGTTTTAATAGCCTGCATTGGATTTTTACCGCTCATTGCCATAACAGCATTATTGATAAATCCTCGCGGGTCATTAGGATGACTATCAATTATTTTTTGATTAAAAATAATTGCATCTTTATTTTTATTTTGGTCCATTAACACTGTAACTATTCGATGTAAAATATCTACGTTTTGACTATCATTTTCAAAAGCTGTGAACATTGTTTCTAGTGCCAATTCAGGTTGATTCAATTCCTCATATAATGCACTTTTTTGGATAAGGGTCTCAGATGTTATACCACTTAATTTTTCAATTTGATTAATAATTTTTAAGGACTTTTCATAATTATTATTAAAAAGAGTTAAATCTTTATATGTATTTAGAATATCTAAATTTTCTGGATTCTCATTTAATATTAATCCACAAATTTCTTCAGCACGTATGAATTTGCTTGTTGTCAAAGCAATTTGAAGAGCCTGTTCTAGACCATTGATTGCAAATGTATTAACCTCATAACCTTGTAAATAATAATCAATTGCAGTATCCCATTCTTTCTGGATTCGATATAAATCTGCCAAAGTAAATATATAATCTAGATTACTAGGTTCGAGTAGATTTAATTTTTTGTAAATAGTTTGGGCATCTAAATATTTTTTTTGTGAAAAATAAATCTGCCCTAACATATCCAAACCTTCTTTATACTTCGGATCCAAATCAATTGCAATTTTTAGGTGGTTCTCTGCGCGATTTAATTTTCCTAATCTTGTATAACCATCAGCAATTGAAACATGAATAGTTGAGGCATTTGGATCTAGAGAGATTGCATCCTGGAATTCAAGTATCGCTAAAGCATAATTACCTTGATTCATTAAGAATTCTCCTTGCATAAAGTGGTGTAGTGCAAGCTCTTCATTAACAATATTTTCAGATTGTAGTACTATTAAAAATGAAAAAAAGAACGTAGGAAAACTAAATTTAGATTTACAATTCAACTCTCAATCCTATCGTGTATTGTTATGCCATTACCCCCGCGCTCTTTTGTAGCATACATTTCTTTATCAGCTATCTCAATTAGTCCAGTCATAGTTTTTGAATGTGTTGGGTATTCAGACATACCTCCTGAAATTGTCAAACTTTTTTCAACTCCATCCATAGTAAAATTATAATCTGCAATATTATCAACAATTCTTTGAGCGACTATATTTGACATTTCTGCAGTGGTATTAATTAGTATTACTGCAAATTCTTCACCACCATATCTTGATACTACATCTATTGCACGTACATTATC
>CAZPIF010000009.1:0-17880 GCA_964586565.1 uncultured bacterium | reverse complement strand
AGTTTTTCTATTGGGAAGAACCAATCAACAGAAAACTCTTGTGCAGCTATACCTATTTTTGATCGGGTAAATCTGAAATCTTTAACAGTATCTTTACCGAATACTTTCGTAAACCCTTCATCGTGAAATACTAAGCCAGTAAGAATATTAATGGTTGTAGTTTTTCCTGCTCCATTTGGCCCGAGTAAACCAAAAAATTCGCCCTTCTTGATTTTTATATTAACACCATCCAATGCCATAGTGTCGCCATAAGACTTTGTTAGTCCTTTGATTTCAATAGCAGGTATTTTCAAAACTGGCTAAAAACCGATAGAGCGATTAAAAGGAGATGGAAAATCAAGTCCATCCGCTCCAGGGAAATGTGCGATTGATATTATAAAAGCCCAAGGAATAAGTATCGAAGCTTCTAAGTTTTTTGTTTGACTATCTTTGTTTTCTGATAATTCTGGTATACGAAAGCTAGGATGGTGTATCCATATACCATTTTCATCATATCCTTTTACTTTGACAAATATCTTATCCTGTTCAATGCCGATTTTTTTTAAAGGATCATGGTTACCTAAAACGATTAAGACTATATCGCCAACGATTTCTTCAATTTTCATCATATTAATTATCTATTTATTAGATATGAATTTATAGATGGAACCTAAATAATCCACTACATAGAGTTCGCCTGAATTATCTTCGCCAAAAGAAGAAATAAATAAAGGTAATTCTGTACTATGTTTTTTTAATTCTTTTCTCAAATTTTTAAAAGCAACAGGTCTACCATCCTTTCGTCTAAAAGACCAGATTCTTCCTGTACAATAATCACCAAAGACATAAGAACCCCATAAATTTTTATTATTATTTCCTCGATAAACATACCCGCCAGTGACTGAACATCCAGTTGCTTCCTTGTCATCCATTCCAATCAGAATTTTCATATATGCTGCATTATTTGGGTATTCGTGTATCGGTAAAATTAAATCTGTGGTATCGCAGAATTCTTCTGGGTTAAAGCAATGATTGCCCTCCATGGTTCTCCAACCAAAATTTCCACCACGTGTTTCTTCCCATGTGTTCCAATTTATTTCTTCCCATAAATTTTGGCCAACATCTCCAATTATTATATCATTTGTTTTACGATCAAAAGAAAAGCGCCAAGGGTTTCTTAATCCATAACTGAAGATCTCTTGTTTTTTATTTTTTTGATTAAAAAATGGATTATCTGCTGGTATAGAATATGGGTCGCCATTATTAATATCTATGCGAAGTATTGACCCGAGTAGAGAGTTTTTATTTTGTGAATTGTTATATGGGTCACCAGATTTACCACCATCTCCTAGTCCTATGTATAGCATACCATCTTTTGGCCCGAAAATAATATGCCCACCATTATGGTTTCCAAAAGGTTGTTTTAGTCCCAATATTAATTTTTCTGAATCTTTTATTGCCAAATTGGGGTCTGCACTCACTGAAAATCTAGATATAATAGTAGAATCATTTTTGTTAACATAGTTCACAAAAAAATAACCATTAATATTATAATTTGGATGGAATGCTAGGCCCAACATTCCTTCTTCACTACCAGGTAAGAGAGAACTATGAACTCTATCGGAGATATCTAAAAATGGTGCATTAACTGTTTGATTGTTTTTGATTATGAAAATTTTTCCAGTTTGAATTACGACAAATAATCTCGTGTTATCTTTTGGTGCTTGAGTAATATAAAGAGCCTTTGCGGGTACATCCGCTATTTTCAAAACTGCTAAATCATTTGCAGCAAATAAAAATATATTAAATGTAAATGATAGAAATATGTTTTTAATCATTAAACTAATTCAGTAATGCTAGAAACTTTTCTTCGTTAATGGTTTTTATTTTAAGATCAAGGGCTTTCTTTAATTTGGAACCAGGTGATGATCCATAAACAAGAAAATC
Source organism: uncultured bacterium (assembly GCA_964586565.1). Classification (GTDB taxonomy): domain Bacteria; phylum Fidelibacterota; class Marinisomatia; order Marinisomatales; family UBA1611; genus NZWG01. Next base: position 15,954 of record CAZPIF010000009.1, on the reverse strand, counting down.
AGTGTTTTTGCTTATTGAACTGGTTGTTTTTCCACCTAATTCATGTATTGTTTTTTCTGCTTCTTTTCTTCCAAGATTAGATAGAGATCCAGTAAAAACAAATACTTTTCCTGCGAGTATATTGCTTTTTAAACTAGAATTATTACTGATAACAACACCCTTTTTCATACATTCAAGTGCCAAATTTACATTTTCAATATTTGACCAAAACCCAACTACTTCTTCTGCAACTATTGGTCCGACACCATCTATAGTTTTAAGTTCTTCTAATTTCGAATTTATAAATTTCTTCAGATCGTGTGAAAAATGCTCTTCAAACAAATTTGCTATATGTGCACCGACATTTTTTATCCCCAATCCATAAACAAATTTCTTAAAAGTTGTTTTTTTTGAATTAGCAATGGCATCAATTAAATTTTCTGAGGATTTTTCACCAAACTTTTTAAGCTTAGACAAATCTATTTTTTTTAAGTCAAATATTCCACTAATTGAATTTAGTAACCCCTCATCGACTAATTGATTAACTACCTGTCTTCCCAGACCTTCAATGTCCATTGCGCCTTTTGATGCGAAATGTTCTATGCGAGCTTTGATTTGTTTACTGCAATAAATATTTATACACCTCAAAACCACCTCGCTGCTTTTTCTAAAAGCTTGTTGTTTGCAATTAGGGCAATTCTTTGGCATTTTAAATGGAGCTAAATTTTTTGGTCTATCTTTTTTCATCACTTTTACAACTCTTGGTATTACGTCACCTGATCTTTCAATTAAAACCTTATCACCAATTCTAATATCTTTTCTGTCAATTTCATCTTGATTGTGTAATGTCGCATTACTTACAGTAACACCCCCAACAAGCACTGGTTTAAGCTTTGCTACGGGCGTCAATGAACCTGTTCTCCCAACTTGGATTTCAATATTTTTCACTAAAGTAGTTACTTGTTTAGCTTTAAATTTTCCCGCAATAGCCCATCGTGGAGATCTGCTTCTATTCCCCAAAATAGCTCGGTGGCTATAATCATTCACTTTAAATACTGTTCCATCAATTTCATATGATAGCTTATTTCGTTGATTACTTAATTTTTTGTGGTAGTTTATTATTTCACTGTCATTTAAAACTTTTTCGATCAACGGATTTGTAGGTAGACCCCACATTTTTAAATTCCTAATCAAAGATATATGATGTTCAATTTCGCACCCAAGAATTTTCCCAGATTCGTAGAAGAAAACAGATAGCGGTCTTTGTGCTGTTATCTTTGGATCAAGTTGTCTAAGACTTCCAGCGGCAGCATTTCGTGGATTTGCAAATAAAGTTTGTCCAGTTTTACTGCGTTCAAGATTTAGGTTAAAAAAATCATTTTTTGATATATATACTTCTCCTCGTATTTCTAATAATTCCGGTAATGGTAGTTTCCCCTCCCTGAGTTTTAGGGGTATTGATGGAATAGTTTTTAGGTTATGTGTAATATCTTCACCAGTAAATCCATCTCCACGAGTTGACCCATGTTTAAATGATCCATTTACATAAACTACTTCTACTCCCAATCCATCTAATTTTGGTTCAGCTATGTATGTTATTGAATTTTTTTCTAATAGTTTTTTTGAACGATTATGGAAACTGGTTAGTTCTTTATCGCTCATTGCATTTGCAAGAGATAACATTGGAGTGCTATGCTCAATTGTTTTGAATTTATTTAATGGCTCAGCCCCTATTCTTTGAGTGGGAGATTGAGGATGTATACTTTCTGGATTGGATTTTTCTAATGATTCAAGCTCTTTGAATAGAATATCATACTCACTATCAGTTATAAGGGGATCGTCCAAGGCATAATAATGATAGTTGTGATTATTAATTATATCACGGAGTTCTTTAATTCTTGAATTGTCATTCATTTGTTTAATCGGGATTGTTGTTTAAAATACTCAACCGGATTAACTAATAGTTTGTTTATTGGTATGAGCTCTCCTGAGTCATTGATAGGTGCTCCATAAGCTCCATTATGAGTTGTGATAATAAAGTAATATTGAATATGTGTTCCAGAGAATTTTTTTGGATCATAAATGAAACGATATAGGCCCTGATCCCCATTTAATTGGATTTCCTGATAATGTTCCATTGTATTAGTTTTGAAAAATAGTATAGATGATACAATAGAATCTTTAGGGATAGAGGCTATAAAGTCTATATTATGAGATCGTCCTTTAAATAAGGGGGTTGGCGAACTATGGTATATTTTCTGGTTTTTAAATAGACCGGGGTTGTCATCTCTAACTTGTTTTTCAATTTGGCTATAAATTGTGCATGATAAAAATAGCATCAATAATATTTTATTTTTTTTTGACATAAAATTTTTTCTATTTTAAATAGTAGTTAATAATTTTTTATTGTTAAACAATTTTTTCGCCAGTGTTCTTGAGTTTTATCATTAATATTAAAAAGTTTATTACTACAATCTAAGTCAGACTCGGCTACAACTGGTAAAGTACTATTATCAAAGTGAATAACTAAAATTGAATGTGTAAAGTTTGTTTTTGATATTTTTGCTAATGTATAGATAGTACTGAAGCTAAATAAAAGAGCATCATTCACCAAGTGACTATCTGTTTCAATCTCTATTTGAAACACTTTATCTTGTCCATCCACATGGAAGCTATGTCCTAGTATTTTTGGTGCATTCTTTGTTGTTTTAAAATATTCATATAGTAGGATAATAACCTGTTTATCATCATAGGTTATGATGCTAGCTAAAGATATTTGAAGCAAAAATAGGTTAGAGAGCAATATTTTTGCCATTACATAATTTTTATTCATATAAAGACAAACAATAAAAAACCATACTAATTGTTATGAAATTAACATTTATTTTACTGACATAAAATTGCTACCTTTTAATGTGTTAATAATAAACTTGTTTATAAAATACCTAATTATCTACTTAGTATTATTTGCTAGTAACGTCTTAACTGCTTCTTCTATGTCAACTGTAGTTAGGACGGATGATGGTTTTATTGATTATGGGAATCGGGTTATTGTTTCTAGGGGTACTGCTTCAATCATAGAGAAAGAAGTATCTCAATCTGGATTACAGATTACTAGTAAAAATATAAAATTATCGAAAGGTGAAGCGCGAGCAATAGCTCGTAAAAATTTATTAAATCTCGTAAAAATTGTAAACTTTGATGGTAGAACAGTAGGTGAAATCATGCTTGAAGATCCACTTACTGAAAGCAGAATAGGGACCTTAGTCGGTAGCGCTTATCAACAAGGTGAAATAGAATATTTAGAAAAAAAAGAAGTGGCAATAGCTCTCGCAATAAAAATGTCCGGCCTTGCTGAAATACTAGTAGATGCAGGTGGACATATGAATGAAAATTTATCAGAATCAACATTTTTGATGACCAAGAATTCTATCCCCAGAAGAGAACGAGCATCGGGTATTGTAATTGATGCAAGAAACATATATCATGTTCCGGCTATGGTTCCAAAGGTTTTCAACCAAAATGATAAGCTTGTATACGGGCCACGACATTATACTCGATCTAGATCAGTGAATAGGGGCCCAATAGGTTATGCACATACCATGGATGACGGTAATGTGAGGAGAAGGGTGGGAAACAACCCTATTGTTGTAGAAGCAATCAGTAGTGACGATACGATAAATATTACGGTTTCAAATATCGATGCGGAACGCATAAGAGATGCTGAAAAAAAATTTGGTGTTCTTACAAATTGCAAAGTAATTGTTCTTTTAAAATAAACAAAATTTTTTTCTAGAATCATTCTTATTTTTAAAAACTGAATACGAATATTTCGCATGCTTATCATACCATATGAGTTGTGCTTATAAAAAATAATTCCACTTTGATATACTATAGTTTTTCTTATTCTCTGATAATATGAAAAAAGCAATTTTATTATTAGCAGATGGAAAAACATTTGAAGGCTTTTCTTTTGGTTCTAGAGGGGAAACAATTGGGGAAGTATGTTTTAATACTGGTATGACAGGTTATCAAGAAATACTTACTGATCCCTCATACCATAGTCAAATTGTTACTATGACATCACCCCATATTGGGAATTATGGTATTAACTCTGAAGATGTTGAATCTAGTAATATACAGGTTGCAGGATTTGTTATAAGGGAAGAAACATTAGTCCCATCTAATTGGAGATCAAAAGAGTCGATTGGCAATTATTTAAAAACTAATAATGTTGTAGGAATAGCGGGTGTAGACACGCGGGCAATCACAAGTCATATAAGAGATAATGGCGCAATGAATGGCATTATTTCTACTATGAATCAAGATATTTCTACGTTAAAGAACAAATTGCATAATGCTCCGTCGATGGAGGGCTTAGATCTAGCTAAAAAAGTTAGTTGTAAAAAAGTATATCAATGGTCAAAAAAGAAAAAATCAAAGTATAATGTAGCTGTCATAGATTTTGGGGTAAAACATAATATTCTTAGGTTATTAGATGATTATAATTGCAGTGTAACGGTTTTCCCTGCTAGCGCATCTGCATCTGATATTTTTAATTTTAATCCCGATGGTATACTGCTTTCAAATGGTCCTGGAGATCCATCAGCGGTAACATACGGCATTGATACAGTAAGATCCTTTATAGGGAAAATCCCACTTTTTGGTATATGTTTAGGCCATCAGATTCTATCGATTGCACTCGGGGCAAAAACATTTAAATTGAAATTTGGCCATAGGGGAATTAATCATCCCGTAAGGAATGAAAAAACAGGACTAATTGAAATAACCAGCCAGAATCACGGTTTTGCCGTAGACTTAGATTCTCTACCCAGTAATGTTATTCCAACTCATATTAACCTTAACGATAATACTTTAGCGGGTATTCTGTGTGAGGAAAGAATGGCTTTCTCAGTTCAATATCATCCAGAATCGAGTCCTGGACCACATGATAGTAGATACCTATTTGAATATTTTAAAAAGCTAATGACTAATGCCAAAAAGAAATGATATAGAATCAATCTTAATTATTGGTGCTGGACCTATAATTATTGGACAGGCTTGCGAATTTGATTATTCAGGTACGCAAGCTATAAGAGCCATTAAAGAAGAAGGATATAGGGTTATATTGATTAATTCAAATCCAGCAACAATCATGACAGACCCCGATTTAGCTGATGCGACATATATTGAGCCACTAACTGTCGAATATATAGAGGAAATCATTATTCGTGAAAAACCTGATGCTATATTACCCACAGTTGGTGGACAAACTGGTTTAAATCTAGCAATCAAACTTCATGAGGTTGGCATTCTTGATACTAATAATGTAGAGCTTATTGGAGCACAGGTAGAAGCTATTGAAAAAGCTGAAGATAGAGAAAAATTTAAGAAGGCCATGGATAATGCAGGAATCGAAACGGCAAAAGGGGGCTTTGTTAATACATGGGCGGAGGCAGGGCGACTTATTAAAAAAGTAAATTTTCCAGTTATTATAAGGCCATCATTTACAATGGGAGGTACAGGAGGATCCGTTGCTTATAATTACGAAGAATTTCAAAAACTAGTCGAAAAAGGACTTAATGCAAGCCCTATAAGCGAGGTTTTAATTGAAGAGTCATTACTTGGGTGGAAAGAATTTGAGCTTGAAGTAATTAGGGATAAGGCAGATAACGCCATTATTGTTTGTTCTATCGAAAACATTGACCCTATGGGTGTTCATACCGGTGACTCTATAACAGTTGCGCCTGCAATGACTCTATCTGATAAAGAGCTTCAAATTATGAGAAATTGGTCACTGCTTTGCTTAAGGACTATAGGTGTTGAAACTGGGGGGTCCAATGTTCAATTTGCTGTTAACCCCGATGATGGGAGATGTATTATAATAGAAATGAATCCTCGCGTTAGTCGCTCATCAGCATTAGCCTCTAAAGCCACGGGATTCCCTATTGCAAAAATAGCAGCAAAACTTGCAATAGGTTATACACTTGATGAATTACAAAATGATATTACTGGAGAAACACTAGCTGCTTTTGAGCCTACAATTGATTATGTAGTAACAAAAGTTCCTAGATTCGATTTTGAAAAATTTCCATCGGCTTCTGGCCATTTAGGTGTGCAAATGCAAAGTGTAGGCGAGGTAATGTCCATTGGTAGAACATTCAAAGAATCTCTACAAAAAGCATACCGATCCCTAGAGGTTGGATTGGATGGCTTAGAAGCAAAAATCATTGTTGAAAACGATCCGGATCTAATTCGTCCAAGATTTCTAAATATGTCTACATTAAGATATGCTACTAGTTTTAGATTATTAAAAATAAGGCAAGCTTTCGAAGAGGGAAGAACCATTGATGATGTTTATCATTTAACAAAAATTGATCCCTGGTTTTTGAACCAAATTAATGATTTAATAAAAATGGGCTGTGAAACACCCTTAAGAACCCTAAAACAGAATGGGTTCTCTGATATACAAATTGGTCGAATGATGAATAAATCAGAAATCGAAATACGAAAAGAGAGAAAAGGAAAATCAGTTTTACCTTCATTTAAAACAGTCGACACTTGTGCTGCCGAATTTGTAGCTAAAACCCCTTATTGTTATTCATCTTATGAATACCAAAATGAGATTGCCCCATTAACAGGGAAAAAAATAATAATACTTGGTGGTGGTCCAAATCGTATTGGCCAGGGGATAGAATTTGATTATTGTTGTGTACAGGCTGTATTTGGTCTAAAGGATCAAGGATATAAAACTATTATGATAAACTGTAACCCTGAAACGGTAAGCACTGATTTTGATTTAGTAGACAGACTATATTTTGAACCTGTAACATATGAAGATGTTTTAAACATAGTAGAATTTGAAAAGCCAGATGGTTTACTTGTTCAATTTGGCGGCCAAACACCACTAAAAATTGCAAATAAATTATCTGAAGCTGGCGCTCCTATAATTGGAACTGAATCTAAAAGCATAGATATTGCTGAAGATCGAGAAAAATTTGGTTTCATTCTCAAAGAATTAAAAGTTAAATGTCCGAAATATGGGACAGGAAGAACGTTAGAAGAGGTAATTGTTGTCGCTGAAGAAATTGGTTTTCCAATACTTGCTAGGCCAAGTTATGTTTTAGGTGGTCGAGCAATGGAGATAGTATATTCAAAAAAGCAACTTGTCGATTATATAGCCAGATCAGCTGATGTTACAGCAGGTCACCCTATTCTTATTGATCAATTTCTCGAAGATGCTTTTGAATTTGATGTAGATGCTCTATCTGATGGGGAAGAAGTACATATAGGCGCCGTAATGCAGCACATTGAAGAGGCAGGCATTCATTCTGGAGATTCAGCTTGTGTGTTGCCACCCTATAGAATTACTACTGAAGCACTTGAGCAGATTATCCAAATTACAAAAAAATTATCTATTAAATTAAATGTTAGGGGACTAATTAATTTGCAGTTTGCCTATAAGGATGGAGAAATTTATGTACTCGAAGTAAATCCTAGAGCAAGTCGCACAGTACCATTTGTAAGTAAGGCTACTAATGTTCCTCTTGCCAGAATTGCTGCTCAATTAGCTACGGGTGCTACTTTAAAAGAGTTTAATTTGAAATCATGGGATAGTTCAAGCTATGTAGCTGTTAAAGAAGCTGTGCTACCATTTAATAAATTCCCTAAAGAATCTATTTTCTTAAGTCCTGAAATGAAATCTACTGGTGAAGTAATGGGTATTTCAAAAACATTAGGACAATCATTTATGAAAGCATCATTAAGTGCGGGTAATATTATTCCAAATACAGGAGCCGTATTTATGTCTGTAAACAATTCTGATAAGTTAGATATAATACCAATAGCACGAGACTTATTTGAGATGGGTTTTCGTTTAATTGCAACTTCAGGAACAGCTAAAGAATTAGAAAGGAATGGGTTAGATGTTAATTATGTATTTAAAGTTGGTGAAGGGAGACCAAATGTTGTGGATGGTATAAAAAATGGAGATATTGATTTAGTAATTAATACACCTATGGGTGCGCGTTCTAGGTTTGATGAAGAGGCGATTGGTCGTGCCTGCATACAGCATGGAATTCTAGCGATAACTACTCTTTCAGGTGCAAGTGCAGCTTTAAGGGCCATAAGATCGGTAGAAAAAGCTATGGAAATAGATTCTATACAGAATTATCACACCTAAACTTCTTAATTGCTTATTCTAAAATAATTCAATAGAATTTTTGATAGTTATATATTCATATTAGTATGAAAGAAAATAAAATTAAAGAAAAAGAAATATTAGTCTCTGATTTAGATCAGGTTATCGAGGTCAATAAAGATCTATATAGCCAGTTAAATGCTATTCCAGAAATAGAGGCTCTGGAATCAATAGGCATTGAAGAAGAGAGTGAAGTTGAAAAAAAATCTGATTCAAGTTTTATTCCCGATAATATAAATAAATTAAAATCTATTTACTTCGAGAATGAGCTTGTTAGGTATGCTTCATGGGCATTTATATTAATTCTTTTATCAACAACGGCGTTAACTATTCAAGAATATGATATGTTTTCCAATGATGTAGCTCAAGATATAGATGGGAGTTTTACTTTTGGAGGAGAAGAGCCAAATTGGGTTGACACATTTTTTCATACTTTTTGGTGGTCCATTGTTACGTTTACAACTGTTGGGTATGGTGATGTTAGCCCTATAACACATCTAGGAAAATTTTTAACTATAATAATAATGTTATTAAATTTTGGTGTTGTTACATTACTAGGTGGTGCAGTAGCATCTGTATTGGTTGCTCAAAGATTAACAGGAGATGATATCTTGGATGAAAATAAATTTGATGACCATTTGGTCATAGCTGGATGGAATAAGACAGTCCCATCTATCTTAAACTTAATCGATGCGAATAAAGACTCTACGCCTGTTATTGTTTTGGTTAATGAAACAGACAAAGAAGTTGTTCAGCGCGCAATAGTGGGATATGAGCGATTAGATATAACCCATATAGCCGAAAACTTCACAAATGAATCGGTTTTAAGAAAAGCATTTTTAGATAAATGTGGAACATTTATGATTCTTCCTGATGGCTCAGGATTATTACCTCATGAAGAGCCAGATGAAGATAAGACAGTCCTTACCTGTTTAACAGCAAAATCTATCTCAGAGTCCTGTAATGTTGTTGCTCATGTATTGGACGTTGAAAATGTATCTCATCTTCAGCGGGCTAATGCTAATGAGATAGTTATTCCAGATGAACACGTACCACACTTGCTCGCTAAACACGTTACAGATCCTGGTGTCCCACAGTTTTTTGATGATTTAATATTAAAAGAGGAAGACGATAAGGGCTTACAAGAAGTTAAGATACCACGTACATTAAACGGGCAACCGCACAATAAAATTTCAGCATTTTATAAGTATAAATACGGTTGGTTATTGGTGGGGTACGCAATACGGAAAGCAGGTTTTAGTCTTGATGAGCAAATGGGTGAGAGTGGCAGTCCTCTAATTAGAAATATGATAAAAGAACAGTTAGATGGCGCAGGAATAAACTTAACAAGCGATGAACATGTTGTGGTTGAGATTAATCCCCCTGATGAATACAAGATTGATGAAAAACATAGCGCTTTGGTATTAAGGTGAAATAATGAACCCAACACCAGAACAAATTCAAAAAATAAATCATTTTAGTAAAGTCCATATAGACTTATGCAAGAAAATTGCTAGTGTTGTTACTATACAGGAATGTAACCCCGGAGAACAGTTATTAACAGAAGGTGATACAGGGGATACTATGGTCCTTGTATTTCAAGGCCAGGTTGAAGTTTCAAAGAATATGATGGTAAAGACACCTAGTGGCTTTACCACATCTAGGAAGCCAATTATAAGATTAGAAACGACTGACCCTAGGCCGGCATCTAAACCGGAAACTGAGCCTACTGTTTTTGTGGTAGAGGCACCAGCGTTTGGGATTGGGGAATTTTCCCTTGTGCTTGATAACGCCATAAGGACAGCGCATGTTAATGCTACAACACCGTTAAAATATGGCATACTGAGTCTTGAAGATTTCACGACTATTGTTAGAGATAATCCAGAGATTGGTGGTTCAGTATATTTTGAAGTCGCGAAGTCAGCTGTTAATAATCTTGCGACTGCAAGTGGTGATATTTCCAATCTCACCCAAGCATTCTTTTTTGCCTTAACTAGATAAAGAGTATTCCTTTTACTCTTGGACTTTTAGCTTCTCTCCAGACTTTGGTTTTTCTACTTTTATATCCAATGCCCATATATTAATTGCTCTTTGAATAAGAACAACTTCATTTTCATGTATAAAATCATCAGCATTTGCTATGTTGACATAGCACTTAGTGAGTTCTATTAATTTATTATTATAGTGCTCATCTTTCATTATTGAATTAAGAGAATCATCAAACTGTTTTTGTCTAGATTCTTCAGATTTTAATTCAATAAACTTATCTGTTGTTATTCCAAAATCTCTATTAAAACTGTCATTATCAACATCTGTAATAAATATTTTGTAGCTTTCAAAAATAGCATCTTTTTCAGATTCATCAATTTCTTGATCTGCAAAAAATGAAATGCATAACAGGGTGTAAAGAAGGTCATGGTTAATAGCCCAATCAATTTCTATTTCTTCTTCGGTTTTTTCGCGTGCTGCAATTTTTCTCTGAAGTTCTTCTACGCGTTCTTTATCAACATCATTTAAGTAACCATCTTGGCGTTTTCTTTTTTGCATTAATTTGTCAACTTCTAGAGATAAAAAGCTAACATCTCTTTCAAGAGCCTCGAGTCTTTTATCCATAAGGCTAAATAAAAGCTCTTTAAATGAATCTATCTGGTCTTTTTCAGGTGCAAAATAAATATTTAAAGTACCTCTATCTGTATCTTCCCAAAAATGAGGACCAAATATTGATAACAGAAAACATTGTGTGTTGGCATTTGCTTTAAATGTTTTTTCATCAAAGTAAGCGAGGTCATCTAAATAATCTTCTGCAATAGCAGTCGCAAAGGGCACCTTATCTACTGAAAGATAGAACAATGCTAGCCCTATTTGAATTCTTCGTGTCCCATTATTCCCACCAAGTATTCCTTTATCTACCTCATCTTTTGAATATCCTGGGGGTTTATCAAGTTGAAGAATTAATTTTAAAAGATCCATTTGGTCTTCATTGGGCCAACCCGTTTCGTGTATTAACACTTGGCATTTTTTTAGTTCAAAAGTAAGTGTATCTACAACAAAATATAAAGCTGGATTCGTTTGGGCGTTTTTATATATATCATTTGCGTAGAATTTGAATTTATCATAGCAATACTTTGCCATGTCGATCCTGTTTGCTTTAATATATTCTTGAATCATATTTGAATAGTGGAACGATAAATTATATAAATTTCGTGGCTCATTATTTTTATACGCATGTTTAATTGCAAATCGGAAGAGTGTATTAAAGCGTATGTTTACTTGTTCCATAATTACATCATCACTGTTTTTAATACAGGTTTTTCCAATGTCTACCATTTCTGCAGGGATAATAGAAGCAATATCATAACGATCATTTGTAATCATTTTTATATATGCGCTTCCTAATAAACGAAATGTTTTAACTTCATAAAATGTTTTTGATTCAGACATTTCTTCATACTGCATATCAGTATATGTTCTAAATGTTGCGTTGGAACGAATTGTTTTTGTTAAATCAAAAAATCTATTATTGAATTCAGATTTATTTTGGATATAGTACTGTATGATTAAACTTATTTCTCTTATTATATCAGTTTGTGTTTCTTTGAATTCAGTAAAGGCAAGGAGATCGTCTAGTTGGTCGAGTGATCCCATTATTTCTTTTTGATATTCCTCAACAACTGCAATGCTCTGATTCATAGACGCAAAGATCATGGGTTTTTTCATTGCTGTTATGAAGTCCTGTATTATTGTTGATATTGTCGTTACAACATTACTTGTTTTAGAATAGAGTAGTATATAAAAAATATATGGTAAAGTGAATATAGAACCAATAAATAGATACACATATGTATTCAAGACTGAGCTTGAGACTCGGCCTAATGGTTCAACATAAAACATAATTAGTACGGCGTGAAGTGAGGCAATAATTAAAAACCATACATAACCTAAACTGAGCCAATCTTTTACAAAAAGATCCATTAGTTTTGGAGATGATTCTGCTGCTATTGCAATTACAATGATTAGTGTTCCAAGTACCATTGCAAGAACACCTCCCCAAATTTCAGGTGCAAAATCCAGTGCTATTGTTGTTGGATCAGATAAATCTATCCCCACAGTATTATCAAAAAAGGTTACAACGCTTGAGAAATAGATATGGAACAGAAAATCAGAGGCAACCATTACAGCAAGGACTATAAAAAATGAAACAATAGTTCGATATTTAAATTGTAAACTATTTAGTTTTATTAGTGTAGAATAGAATTTCCCCATTATTTATAATAATATTATATCTTTCTTCAGAAAAACTTAATTATTTTTATTTAAAGAAAAATGTTTAACTAAGTATTGTCCAATAAACTCAGCTTTTTCTTTAATACCAATTGAATCCAGATGAGAGCCATCTATCCAGCTTGATTCTTCACTTGGTTCAAACTTATTAAACTCTATTACTTTTACTTCGTTTAAAATCGAAATTGAATCCATTATTGAGTTATGCAACTTTATTGCTCTCCCTCTTCTTTTTATTGAATATTCTAATTCATCACCGTAGAAATATTCATTTGATTTAGAATTTAACCGTGTTTGTTGATCATTAAAAAGAATTGTTACTGGAATAATATTATTATGCTTTAATGTTGCAATGATAGTTGAAAAATAATTTTCGAACCCCATCGTGCGTGTTTTATTTATAGGTGTTTTGGATGCAAGAATCTCTTTATTCAATGTAGTTTGATGGGAGCTTTTATCACCTTCACCAGGTTTTAAAAAATAAATTAAAAATAATCTGACTGATGATAGAGGCATATTTATCCACAATTTTTTAAATAAATTAGTTCTATTGATATATCCAACATCCCGCCAGTGTGAATAATCAGGTTTATATTCATAAGGTGAGGCAAGGGGGCCTATGTCATTGCCACCTGTATGAATTAGAGCCATATCTGGTTTGTAATATACTCCTTTAGTTAATAATCTCATTAATACATCTAATGATGTGTGGTATGGAACACCGGCATTAACAACCTCTATATTGTAACCATTGGTAGTCAAATATTTTTTTAATTGCCCAGGGTATGAACTTGATGAATCTCGTACAGTAGGCCCCCAAGTTGTAGAACCACCAATGCACATAATTTTAAAAATGTCATCAGGTGTTTTTTTGCCTCCTAAACGATAACCGTATTTATTTACTAATGGACTAAATATATTTGGTTTATAATCAGATCTTAGGTCTGAAGTCATCCAACTAATATGTTTACTTTGATGGTCTAAATCATCAAGAGCATACTTTATTCTATCACTAAGAGGTTCATGAAGTATTATTATAAGTTTAATGGTAGCGTATGAAAAAAATTCGATTGAAGTAATAAAGTAAATAATAAAAAAAGTTTTTTTCACTAATCCTTTAAATTCTTTTTTACTATAAAATAAAAATTTGATATATATATAATAAACAATATTAAAAATTAAAAATAGGCTACCATAATTGATTTTATTGTCCCAATCAAACGTATAGATCCAGGCAAAATAATTAAACACTAAAATTGGATAAAATGAAAATTTGATTATTTTTTTCATTTTAGATTTTTTATTCATATAATATTTTTTTAATTTTTTTAGATATTAATTTTGATACATATCTAGAACCAAAATCATTAAAATGTATAGCATCATACATATATTGACTAGTTTTGGGAACTTTACTAGCAAGATCTATTACCATAACATTATTAGATTCTCCTACCTTTAGAATTATTTGGTTCATTTTTTCATATAGTCTTTGGTAATCCTCATATTTTATACCAAAGTCTTTTTCGGTCCTCCATGATTCAATAATTTTTGTGTTTGGCGATGGTGTAATTCTATTTGCCTGCGTCATTAATATTGGTGTTACACCATAAGCTTTGGCAATATTGATAAACGCGACGAGGTTTTGAGAAAAATTCTTAAGGATAATTTTAGAATTAAATTCAGTTTTTTTACCTCTTAAATGAGCAAACTCATCATATTTATGAGAATTTTTTAAAACTTTTTCTTTAAATTGCCAAAGTAGTTTATATGTTTTTGGTACTACTCGTTGGATCATATTTTTAATATTTACATATTGATATTTGGGTACCACTTTTTCAGATATTATTAGTGACCTACTTGGGTTGCTATTCCAATATGATTTTTCATAAAGTAAAATATTTAAGTCATTTATATTATGCTTCATTATAACAAAATCAGGTTTTAACTCTAATCCTTTATTTAAAAAAATATTAATTGAATGCATTGAATTATTCCCACTTTTACCACTATTAAAGGAATTAATCTTGACACCACTACTATCAATAATTTTCCCAACTAAATATGGGAATCTATTTTCTTCCTCTACATACATACATTCTGTTGTTGATCCTCCTAAAAAAAGTAGAGTTTTATCAGGCTGTTTATATATTTTAGATGGATATATATAACCTTCTTCAGAAACTTTAAACTTGTAACTTTTTTGAATTAGATTTTCAGATCTTTTTATATAATTGTTATCGGGGGTAAAGTAATGGTTTATCGAAGGCTGCCATTCTCTCAATCTTATTTTCCTCGATATAATTTCTTTATTTGGAGATGATAAAAAAGATAAAATGATTTCAATAATCAGGAAGGAGAAAAATATTGATAAAAAAAGAATTAGATAATTGAGTCTTTTTAACTTTTTCTCTGTTTTCTTCATCAAATAACCATTGCTGATTTTTTTAATATTATGTACTAGAATAGAGTGTAAATAAAAGGAGCTATAGCAGTACCCTCTGTTAAAACAATTAATGTTCCAAATATAAGAAGGAAAAATACAATTGGTACTAGCCACCACTTTTGACGCTCTTTCAAAAATTCAAAAAATTCAAAAAATATAGATAGTTTGGACATAGTTATCACCTATTTAGAATGTTAAAATTGTTTTTCATAGTTTTGGTTTTGTTGAAATTCGGAGTTACGTAAATTCCAAAATGACTCATTGACTTCTTGTTTTTTTAATTCCAATAAATCTTTACCTATTATTTTTAAAATTAAGCCAATGGGTGTAATCACGAGATAAAAGATGAGACTCAAAATAAGCCTCGTCATAAACCAGCCTAAAACAATTGAAAAAATCATCCAAGAAATATAAATAGGTCTTAATAAAACTGGAAAAATAATACCCAACCCGGAAAATGAACCGGATAAATAGATAAAAATTTGAAATGAATCCTTTTCTTTATAGAATAATAAGCCAGCGATGATAAGAAGTACAATACCGATTGTAATCCCAAAATTTCTTATGTCTTTTTTACTCGTTTTTATTTTTTTGATTTCTTCAAACATATTCAATCCAAATCAAATTCAGACATCCAGTCAGCATCATTATCTAATGGTTTCTGATTTGTTTTTTTCAATAAAAAATTATTTAGAACTAAATAATCCATTTCTGTCCTCATAAAGCATAGATAGGCATCTTGTGGTGTGCATACTATCGGCTCACCCCTAACATTAAAAGAAGTGTTTACTACAACTGGACAATTATATTTTTCATTAAATTTTGTAAGCATATCATGATAGCGTGGGTTTGTTTTTTTATTTACTGATTGTATCCGAGCAGAATAGTCAATATGTGTTACCGCCGGTATTTCAGAACGAGTAATATTTAATTTTTTTAAACCAAAATATTGTTCTTGTTTTTTTGTCATTTGTAACTTTTTATCTTTTTTTACATTTGCAACGAAAAGCATATAGGGGCTTGGTCTATCTATATCAAAATAATCAGA
>CAZPIF010000008.1:0-18204 GCA_964586565.1 uncultured bacterium | reverse complement strand
AAAAAATAACTAATGTTGTTTTTATGGGTATGGGGGAACCTTTTTTAAATTATAAAAATACACTTGGAGCAGCGCACTTATTACATGATCCAAATGGTATAAATATGGGAGCATGGCGTATTACTATTTCTACAGCAGGTATAATAAAAAAAATTAAAAAATTTACGGTTGATAAAGAGCCATTTAAACTTGCGATAAGTTTAAATGGAACCAGTGAAGAGCAGAGATCAAAAACTATGCCTATAAATAAAACCCAATCACTATCAAAATTGATTCAGGCATCAGAAAGCTATACTCAATGCTCTAGAAAAAAAGTAACATTCGAATATGTACTTTTAGCGGGAATTAATGATGATCCAAATGATGCAAAAAAATTACAATATATTCTCAGTCCCATAAATTGCAAGCTTAACATAATTCCCTACAATGATATTAGTAGTTCATATAAGCGTCCAAGAGATAGTGCTATTAAACTATTTGTTCAAACACTAGCCAAAGCTCCATTTCCAGTTACAGTTAGATGGAGCAAGGGGCATGATATCAATGCAGGTTGTGGCCAATTAGCAAGGCTGTCAGAATGAATGAAGTTCTTAAAGCCTCAAGAAATATTTTAGATAATACAGAATTCAAGGGAAATATTGCAATTATATTAGGTTCAGGATTAGGAGGTTTTACTGATGCATTAGAAGATAAAAAAATTATACACTATACAGAAATACCACATTATCCATTATCAACAATTCCAGGTCACGCTGGAGAATTAGTCATTGGAAAAATAAATAATAAGGAGCTTATAGTAGCAAACGGAAGATTCCATTATTACGAAGGATATTCTAAAGAACAAGTGACCTTTCCAATCAAGGTTTTACATAAGTGTGGTATAAAAAATTTAATTATAACAAATTCTTCTGGGAGTTTAAAAAAATCGTCACCTCCTGGTACAATTGTGGCAATAAAAGGACATATGGATTTTTCATTTCAAAACAAAGTTCAAGATCCAGTATTAAATAATGATATTAAATTTCATTCTTCTAAATTAATAGCTCTCGCAAATGTTGTAGCAGTGGAAAATAGAATTTCATTTACAAAAGGTAATTATTGTTGGACTCTAGGGCCTATGTATGAGACACCTGAAGAGATTAATTATTTAAAATCTTTAAATGGTTCTGTCGTTGGTATGAGTACATTACCTGAAATCAAAGAGGCGGGGTTATTAGGGTTAAATGTTTTAACACTTTCAGTGATTACAAATTTTGCTGCAGGTATTTCAAAAACATCGTTATCTCATGAAGAAGTATTATTTAATGCCAAAACAGCAAAGCATAAGATGATTAAATTGCTTTCTGGAATAATAGATAAAATAACATGATAAATATTCGTTCTGAAATAAATGACATCCAAAATTCTATTTTTGAATGGCGTAGAGATTTTCATCAATATCCTGAATTAAGTTTTCAAGAATTCAGAACAGCTGATTTGATTGCCAAAGAATTAAAATCTATGGGACTTGAACCAAAACCTAATATTGGTAAAACAGGTATTATCGCAGACTTAATATTTGGTGATGGCCCGATGATAGCCTTGAGAGCAGATATGGATGCATTACCTATCCAGGAGACGAGTGGCTTGTCTTTTGCTTCAAAAAATGATGGAATCATGCATGCATGTGGCCATGATGGGCATATGGCGATGCTTTTAGCAACAGCAAAAGTTTTAACACAAAAAAAGAATTTATATAATGGGAAAGTTCGGTTCATATTTCAGCCAGCTGAAGAGGGAGGTGGTGGAGCTAGATATATGATTAAAGACAACTGTCTTGAGCAAGTAGATGAAATTTATGGTATGCATGTATGGAATTATCAACCAGTAGGCGAAGTTGGTGTAAAAGATGGTCCAGTAATGGCAGCAGCAGATATGTTTGATATACATATAAGAGGTATTGGTGGACATGGTGCTGCTCCACAAGGCACTGTGGATTCTATTATTGTTGCTTCCCATCTAATACAGTCATTTCAAACAATTGTAAGTCGGAATACTAATCCGTTAGACAGTACTGTAGTATCTATTGGAAAAATTAATGGTGGGCATAACTTTAATATTATTGCTGATGAAGTAACTTTGTCTGGTACAGCGCGTGCTTATACAGAGAAAAATCGTAACTTAATTAAGAACAGAATGCATGAAATAATTTTAGGTATTGAAAAAACATATAATGCTAAGATAGTATTCAGTTATAAAGATGGTTATCCTCCGACCATTAACCATACAGATCCTACAAAAAAAGTATTAAGAGCTGCTCAAAAGGTTGTCGGAGATCGTGCTGGTTTACCATATTTATCTATGGGAGGAGAAGACTTTGCATACTATTTACAAAAGAAACCTGGTTGCTTCTTTTTTGTGGGATCAGCACCAAATGAAAAAGCATTATTTGAAACACCACATCATTGTTCACATTTTGATATGGATGAAAAGGCATTATTGATAGGATCTTCAATCTATTTGAATTTATTAGATGAAATAATTGGTGTTTAGTATCCAGTAGCAGAATTAATAAATCTTATATCACCATTACCAAAATAACCACTCTCTTTTACCATTATACCATTTACTTCTCCTGGATATGGACCCTTACGATAATGAAATAATCGGTGCCCCTTATCTTCAAGGCTTTTAATAATGTTTTTAGAAAATTTTTCAGGTTCATACTCTATGATGTCAGGGAGCCACTGCGAGTGAAATCTTGGAGAACTTATTGCTTTATTTATGTCCATATCAAAAACTAATGAGTTTAATAGTACTTGCATTACAGATGTAATAATTGTTGAGCCTCCAGGAGAGCCTAATATCATGTATGCTTGATTATTTTTCATAACGATAGTGGGTGTCATAGAACTTAGGGGACGTTTATTTGGTTCTATCGCATTTGCTTCATTTCCAATAAGTCCATAATAGTTTGGTACTCCAGGCCTTGACACAAAGTCATCCATTTCATTATTTAATAGAAATCCTGCTCCTTCTACTACAATTCCACTTCCATAAGTTAAATTTAGTGTAGTCGTTACACTTATAGCATTTCCCCATTTATCAATTACCGAAAAATGCGTTGTTTCAGGAGATTCATTAAAATCTAAGAGGTTACTAGCTGAAATAGAACTACTAGGTGTTTTTTCATCTAGTCTAATATCTGAAATACGATTTTTAGCATAGGTTTTTGATGTAAGTATATTAATTGGGACATTCCAGAAATCAGGGTCACCCATATGTACAGACCTATCAGCATATGCTCTTCTTTCAACCTCGGTTAAAATATGAATGTATTCAGAGGTATTCCATCCCATACTTTTAAGATCATAATTTTCTAACATATTTAACATATTAATTAATAATACTCCACCTGAGCTTGGTGGTCCCATCGATATGATTTCATATTCTTTATATTCACCAATAACTGGTGGTCTATACTTGGAGGAATAATTAATAAGGTCATTAATAGAAATAAAACCGTTTCCTTTCTTCATTTCCTTTATTATAAGATTAGCTACAGATCCTTTATAAAATCCGTCAATACCATATTTACTAATTTTTTTTAATGTTTTTGACAAATCCGTTTGAGTTAATCTATCTCCTGCTTTCCAGTTACCTCGTTTTTTATTATAAAATATTTTTCGTGCGGCTTGATTTATAAAAGTTGATTCTCTATCATGATTAAGTTTTATTGCTTCTTCATCTGATAAGATGAAACCATTTTTTGCAAGATTAATAGCAGGCTCCATAATTTCCGCCCTGGTTAAATGACCTGATCCATAATCGTTTAGCAAGGTTAATAGACCATGAACGCTCCCAGGAACACCACTTGAAGCATGACTTTTTAATGACATATTAGATATAATGTTTCCTTTTTTATCTTGAAATAATTTTCTATGTGATGATTGGGGAGCTTTTTCTCTAAAATCTAAAGAAAATATTTTACCACCAGAAAGTTTTCCAATCAGGAAACCACCTCCACCAATATTCCCATTTCCTGGAGATGTGACAGCTAGAGCAAATCCAACAGCAACTGCTGCATCTATTGCATTTCCACCTTTTTTTAGGATTTCTATTCCAGCTTTAGAAGCTTGTTCTGTGGTTGAAACTATCATTCCATTTTTACCAAAAACAGAACCAGAATTTGCTTTAATAATACATGCTGAAATAAAATATGATATTAAAAACCCATTAATTAATTTTTGTTTCATTTATATTTTATAATTTTTATATAAGAAATTTACATGGCTGTTGATTTTAAAAAATAACTAAATAATTTTTTACAATAATTAGAATGAAAGAAAAAATTGAAATCCTAGAAGTAGGTCTTCGAGATGGTCTACAAAATGTAAATAGAAACATAAGTATAGAAAATAGACTATCCATAATTCATGGTTTAATTGATTCAGGGATTAGAAATATTCAAGTAGCCAGTTTTGTCAATCCGAAGCGAGTTCCGCAAATGGCATGTGCAGAAGAATTAATAAATAAAATACCTACCAAAACAGATATCTATTATAGTGGTTTGGTATTTAACCAAGAAGGAGTAGAAAGAGCAATTAAATCTAATATAAATAAAATTGAAACCTCTATTTCTGTAAGTGAAAGTTATAATAAAATAAATCTTGGAATGAATACCATAAAAGCAATGAAAAATCTCAAGCATATTATTAATATGGCAAATATTAATAATCTAAATATAAGGGCAGGTCTTCAATGTGTTTGGGGCTGTTATTATGATGGGCAAACTAGTCAAAAGAAAATATTAAATATGTTATCTGATATTTTAGATATGGGAGTGACAAAAATCTCACTTTGTGATACATCTGGATTAGCATTCCCTGAAGATGTATCTATATTACTAGAAAAGATTCTAAAATATTTTCCAGAACTAGAAATATATATGCACTTGCATAATACATATGGAAGAGGTCTTATGAATTTAATTGCTTCAATGGAATATAAAATAAAAGGGATTGATACATCTTTGGGCGGTATAGGTGGTTCACCTTTTATAAAAATATCAAGAGGGAATGTTGCTACTGAGGAAACTGTGGATTATTTACATAATAATGGTATAGAAACAGGTATTGATATAAGAAAATTATCTACTGTCAGTAAAATTATAGAAAATATGATAGGGGAATCTTACTTTACTGGAGAATTATATAAACAAGTATAATTTATTCAGGTATACTACATATTATCATTAATGCAGTTCAGTATTTGGTCAATAGATACACGACTCTGTTTTTGGGTATCTCTAAATCGTAGTGTGATTGTATTGTCATCTAATGTTTGATGATCAACTGTAATTCCAAAAGGAGTACCAGCTTCATCTTGCCTGTAATATCTTTTACCAATAGAGCCTTGCTGATCAAATATAACTTTTAGATGGTTTTTTAATCCTTTCATTATTTCTTTAGCTTTTTCAGGCAATCCATCTTTCTTTGTTAATGGGCAAATAACAGCTTTTACAGGTGAAATTTTTGGGTCTATTTTCATTACAATACGATTATTTTCTTTATCTTCCCAATATGCATCTGTTAAAACAGTAAGTAGCATACGATTTAGTCCAGCAGATGTTTCAATAATATAGGGGAGAAATTTTTCATTATTTATTTGATCAAAAAAAGAGAGATTCTTTCCTGAGAATTCCTCATGGCGTGAAAGGTCATAATCAGTTCTGTTATGTATTCCTTCAATTTCAGACCAACCAAAAGGGAAGTGATATTCTATGTCCCATGCTTCTTTGGCATAATGTGCGAGTTCATTATCAATATGTTGCTTAAAACGTAATCTTTTATTATGTATACCAAGTTGATTAAGATAAAATTGTAAACGTTTATCTTTCCACTTTTCTACTTCCTTATCATCATTACCGGGTTTTACAAAATATTGCATTTCCATTTGTTCAAATTCTCGTGTACGAAAAATAAAATTTCTAGCAATAATTTCATTACGAAATGCTTTACCAATTTGAGCGATGCCAAATGGTATTTTTAATCTCATTGCACCTTGGACTAATTGATAGTTTACATAAATACCTTGTGCAGTTTCAGGTCTTAAAAAAGCAAGTGAACCAGTTTCTTCAACAGGACCAACATGGGTTTTAAACATTAGATTGAATTGTCTAGGTTCAGTTAGTTTACCTGTAGTGCCGCATTTCGGGCATTTTTTTTCTGACCAATTAATTACAGAAAAGTTATCAGAAAATTCATCAGCACGGTAGCGTGCCTTACATTGTTTGCAATCAACTAAAGGGTCATTAAAGGCGCCTATATGTCCAGATGCTTCCCATATTTTTGGGTGCATAAGAATACCACTGTCAAGTCCTACAATATTTTCATGGACTTGGGTCATTTCTTTCCACCACAATTGAGATATATTATTTTTTAATTCAACTCCAAGTGGCCCATAATCATATACGGCAGAAAATCCGCCATATATATCAGAGCTTTGAAACACGAAACCTCTTCGCTTACAAAGTGAGACTATTTTTTCAATATTATTTTCCATTTTTTTTCTTAAAATTTTTTCATAGTATGTTAGTTCACTTTTTTTTTCTTTTTTTAGACCTTTTTTTGGGAGGGTTTTTAATTCTTTGGTTAATTAACTCTATAGCTTCTTCTAATGTAATGGATTCTGGTTCGATACCTCCTTTTAATGAGGCATTAACCTTACCATCACTAATATATGGACCATATCTGCCTGTTTTCACTGTAAGAGTATTACCGGATTCTGGATGTACTCCCAATGATTTTACCTCTGAAGAAGATTTCTTGCGATTAGCAAGTAACTCAATCGCTTTTTCTAAGGAAATATCTAGAGGAGTCTCAACTCCTCTTAGAGGTGCATTACTTTTTCCACATTTGATATAAGGTCCATACCTACCATAATCAGCTGTGACTATTTCTTGATTATCTGGATGTAGACCTACTTGTCTTGGTAATGATAGTAATTTTAATGCATAATCAAGGTTAACATCAGATAGTGAAAATTGCTTTGGTATTCCTTTCCTAGTTTTGGTTTCCCCAATTTGCACATAATATCCATATGGACCTTTTTTTATCCATATAGACTCACCTGAGGTTGGGTCATTACCCAATGGCTCATCTTCTTTAACTTGTTCCTCAAAAATTTTTTCTATTGTTTCAACTGTTAAATCACCAATATAAATATTTTCTGGAATGGACCTTGTATCGTCTCCTCTGCGAAGATAAGGCCCGAACTTTCCTATTCTACCCTCTGTTGTTTCTGAAATTTTTTCAGGGATTGTAATTTTACAAGCATTTGGAATATCAACTTTTTCTTCTAACATTTTTTCAAGACCAATAAATTGGCCTCCACCTTTATAAAAATTATTCATAAATGGCAATGCCTTTAATTCGCCACGAGAAATTTCATCCAATCCATTTTCCATTTTTGCTGTGAATTCTTTATTTACCAAATTTGAAAAATGGTTTTCTAATAGTTGTGTAACTGCTAATCCTAAATATGTTGGAGAAAGTTTTCCATTTTTTCTATCTACGTAGCCTCTTCGAACGATCGTTGCTAATATAGATGCAAAAGTAGATGGTCTTCCAATTCCATTTTCTTCAAGTGCTTTGACTAAAGATGCTTCTGTAAATCTAGCAGGTGGTTTTGTAGTATGTGATTCTGTTTCTAAAGATTGGCAGTTTAAGACTTCGCCTACTTTTACATCAGGTAAAATTCTTTCTTTGTTTTCAAGCTCTTTTTCTTCATTATCTTGACTTTCAACATAGACTTTCATGTAACCAGGAAACAATATTATTTGACCATTGGCACGAAATTCTGTTTTTTGATTCATTACTGTAATTGATGTTTGTTTTAACTTAGCAGGAGGCATTTGACTAGCTACAGTTCTTTTCCATATCAAATCGTACAATCTTGAATGATCTTCCCCAAGTGTATCTTTTACCTCATCTAGAGAACGAAAAACACGATGGGCTGGGCGTATTGCTTCATGAGCCTCTTGCGCATTTTTCACTTTAGTTGCATATTGATTTTCTTCTTTTGGGAGGTAATCGTTACCATAATTTTTTTGAATGGCATTTCGTGCTCCTGCCATTGCTTCTTCAGATAAATGTGTAGAATCTGTTCTCATATATGTAATGAATCCGTTCTCATAAAGTTGTTGCGCTGTAGTCATGGTTCTACGAGCAGAGTACCTTAGTTTTCTTGATGCTTCCTGCTGCAATGTGCTAGTAGTAAATGGCGGTTTAGGATTTGATGTTCTTGGTTTCTCCTTTATTTCTGATACTGTCCATTCTCCAGATTCTAATTCTTTAACTAATTCATCAGCTTGTGATTCTGATAAAATTAATATCTCATTCTTTTTTAATTCACCGGTAGTGGAATCAAAATCATTGCTACTCGCAATTTTAATTTCATTGAGCTTAATCAACGATGCTTTAAAATTCTGTTCACTTCCGATTTTAATTAAAGTTGATTTTAAGTCATAATAAGAAGTTGAATCAAATTTTGCTCTCAAACGATCTTTGTCAACTATCATTTTCACTGCTGCAGATTGGACTCTACCCGCAGAAAGACTTGTGGTAACAAAATTCATATTACTTTGGAGTGTTGCCCATAGTACTGGTGATACTTTGTAACCAACAAGACGATCAATAACGCGACGAGCAGCTTGCGCTGAAACAAGATCTTTGTCCACTTGACGGATGTTCTTTATTCCTTCTTGAATACCTGCTTTTGTTATTTCTGTAAATTGCACTCTTTCTAATTTTTCTTCCGGTACTTCAGTTGCTAAATGAGCTGCTATGGCCTCACCTTCTCTATCAGGGTCTGTTGCGATCAAAACTCGTGAGGCTTTTTTAGATTTATTTTTTAATTCAGTGATGAATTTCTTTTTATCAGGAAGAACCGTTAATGCAATTTTAAAATCATTATCTATATCTATGCCTAAATCATTTTTTGGTAGATCTTTAATATGCCCAACACATGAAAGAACATCATAATCATTACCTAAATATTGCTGTATAGTTTTTACTTTTGTTGGTGATTCCACTATTAGAAGTGACTTTTTACTCATTATATATTGTATCCTAAAAAAATATTAAATAGTTATTATCGCACGCGTGTTTCAAATATAAAAGAATAGAATTTAGATTGTCAAATTATCAAAATATTTTATTATCTCTGATTGTAAAATGTCTTTTTGAGATCCTTTTTTTAAATCTTTCAATCTGAGAGTATCATTATTTATTTCATTTTCACCTAAAATTAATACAAATGAAGCTTGAACTTTATTTGCTTCTCGTAATTGTGATTTCATGCTACGTCTAAGCGGGTCACAGATAACTTTTATCCCGTTATCTCTAAGTTTCATTGAAATCTCTAATGTCTTTTTTATACCTATTTTATTTAGGCAAATAAAATAGACATCTGGTGTTGAATTTTTATATTTTCTACCAACATTGTCCATCGCCATTATAAAGCGTTCCATACCAGCTGCAAACCCAATCCCGGGTGTTGGCTTGCCACCGATGCTTTCAACAAGATGATCATAACGACCTCCTCCTAAAAGAGCGTCTTGAGCGCCAACTTTATCTGAAACAAATTCAAATACAGTATTTGAGTAATAGTCAAGGCCTCTGACAAGTTTTTTATCAATAGTATATGGTATTGCCACAGCTTTTAAAAAATCTTTGAGCAATTCGAAATGGTCTTTATCCGATGTGGTATAATATTCAGATATATCTGGTGCATTCTTAAGGATTTCAATTTCTTTTTCAGATTTAGTATCAAGAATTCGGAGTGGATTTGTTTTTAATCTATGCTTACTTGTATCTGACAATTCATCAGAAAATGGGGACATATATTTTATCAATGCCATACGATATTTTTCTCTACATTTTTTTGAACCAATACTATTAAGATGTAGAGTTGTACTATTAATTAGATCGCACCTGGATAATATTTGCCATGCAGCAGCAATAATTTCTGCATCCTGCTCTGGATTTTTTGATCCAAATGCTTCAATCCCAAATTGATGAAATTGACGTTGCCTCCCTTTTTGGGGACGCTCTCTTCTAAATAGTGGTCCCATGTAATATAGTCTCTGGATATTTGATTGAGAACCAAGATTATTTTGAATATAAGATCGAGCAACAGGTGCTGTTAATTCTGGTCGTAAGGTTAATGATTTTCCATCGTTATCACTCCATGAATACATTTCTTTTGAGACAATATCTGTATTTTCACCAACTGTTCTTGAAAAAAGCCCTGTTTCTTCAAATACAGGAGTACGAATTTCATGGTATCCAAATTGATTACATACCTCATGAACTATTTTTTCAAGTTCTTGCCATTTTTGTATTTCCGTAGGAAGGATATCGCGGGTGCCTTTAATATTTCGTATTTGATTCATTTTTTATTGCCAATAATAGTTAGAGTTAGTTCAGCTGCTTTTTTATAATATTGATCTGGCACAAAAATTCTTATAATTTGATTGTTTAAGCTAGCAGCTTCAATACCAAAAGCTGAGGATGTCCAATCCATTTTTAAGTAGTAAGGTATAGAATTCTGATCAAGTAGTTCACCAACCATATCAGCATATATCTTTCCTTCAAAAGGTTGCAAAGAAATCCAATCTAAATTTGGTATAGGTAAATCTATATTAGATGCATTAATAAGAGGGACATTACAATCTCCACAGTTTTCAATGTTATCAATATATTCAGCAAAACAATCAGGACATATCATAAAAAAGCATTTTTTGTTATTAGAATTTGTTTAATAAGATTTAGTAGTACAATTGAAGAATTAAAATCCTGCGCCAGAGTAAATACCTCCTCTTTTTTCAATTTTAAGATCTTGTAATGTTGGGGATTTAACGTTCAACTTGAAATTTATTCCTTGACCTAATCCAGTAGGAGTCCAATTCACTGATAATTCCCAGCAATGCAGATCCCTGTATATAGAAAATGAATGATTTACTAAGTCTTTTTCAATTAAATCGAATCTAGCACGATACGAAACTCTCCATTTAGAGGTAACATTGATAGTTGAAGTAGTGTTAGCCCAAAAAGATTTTGTTGGGTTAGAAGGGCTTGTAGCAGAGTAATTATAGCTAAGGCTAATATTACTTGACCATGATTGTTTATTCCCGGTAGTGTTTTTAATATTTTTGGCTGAGTTATTAAGCCCAGGTCCTCCAAGATCGTAGTCTATGTCAGTAGTATCATTTCCTATTCTTGTAGTGTCTTCAATACTATTATTTTTAAATGACTTTCCTGTTAGTCTAAAGCCGGTTGACAAACGGGTATTGATTAGTCTGGGAAGAATGATGCCATTGTTATTTTTATTGATTTCAGCTATGCGCCGATTAGTTTCTGTATTGTACTGGTAAAAGTCATGAGTCATACTAAGATCTAAATTTAACTTACCTGCTATTTTTGATCTAATACTTGATCTTAGATTAGCTAGTCCCATTGAATCAGCAGCAAAATTATAACTGGAATTCATTCTCCAACTCATTAAATCAACTTTTTTTTCTTCATCTCCAATTTTTAATTTTGTTTGAAAAATATTATTCATACTAAATGTCATTGATTTTCTTTCGTTCCGAGGTGTACCACCTGCCATGGTGCCAGAAAATCTATCTAAGATTATTTCTTTACCTAATGAATCGGTCTCAGTATATACATAGCCAGGGTTTTTACCAAAAATAGGTTTCGAAAAATCTGGTGCCCAAGAGTACCCAATTGAAGGTGATAAAACATGTCGTAAAGATTTTACTGGACCAAATGGAATAGCAAACAGGCCATACACTTGTGTACTTGCACTTAAAGAAAAAGAACCGGTTGTCCTTGCTGCAAAACCTTCTTTAATTGATTCTTCAAATTTCGAACCGTTCCATATACCCTCATTCGTTTTATTGACCCATGCTGATTTAATATTTACACTTGGATTAATTGAAATGTATTTAAACATTTTTTGGGGAGCATTAATATTGGAGGTGTGTATCCATCCATCATTTTTTTCACTACTTTTAACTAGCGTTCCTAGTGAGTCCCTATTCCATCCATAGGCAGTACTGTCAATTTGGACAGATTCATAAAAGTCCCTAGAGTTATTTGTGTAGTTTAAGCCGTAGTTCCATTTGATTGTATTAAACCATTTTTTCTTGGTAGCTGTTGTTGGGAAAAGATTGCTTTGCCCATGGCGAAAAGAAAACTTTGGAAAGGTTTGATTTTGAAGATTAATTTGTGTTCCAGCTCTGCTTGGTTGTACGTAGTAATTACTCTGAGGGTCTGCTTTTTCATCTATTAGAAGATCTAAGTTTGTATAGAAGTTTGTACTAAATGAATTTTTTGACTTAGGCCATCTTTTACTATAACTCACATTTGATATTGCCTTTTGATCCATGCGCTCTGCTTCGGATAAGCCATACTTTTTATTATAGTCACCACTGGTAGAGTATGTGACATTTGCATTAAATGATTGATTATTTCTTAATTCTTGCTGATGATTCCATCTTAGTGTTGTGCTAGTATTTCGATTATTTCTTAAGTCCATTATATCATTTGTTTGATTAAGATATTGCCTGTTAAAAAAATTAAAACCTCCACTAAATTTATATCTTAGTCGATATTGAGATCGCATGTTGAAAGTTGCACCCTGTTTTGACCCAAATCCTATAGTAAACTTTGAATCCCAATATGGATTTGGTGCCCAATAAAACCCCAAACCTTGAATGTATTGTCCTCGATTTTTATTGTCTCCATAAGAGGGCATAATCCATCCAGAATGTCGTTGTCCACCTTTGTGGGGAAAAATACCCAATGGAATTCCAAATATGGGGATTTGCCCAAGATGTAGAATAATTGGACGAGCTACTACCATATCATTTTGAATTATCTTCATTTTATTTGATTCAAAGTGGAAGTGTGCAGTGTCTCTATCACATGTGGTGTATATAGAGTTTTCTATATAAAAAACTTTTTGTGATTCATTCCTGATTTTTTCTCCTGAATAATATCCATCATCTGCTTTAGTTGAGCCTTTAGTGATATTTCCTTTTCTAGTTTTCAGGTTGTATTTCATTGCATCACCTGACATCGGATCACGCCCCTTTTCCTTGATTATTGGAAATATAGGATCATTAATTGTATCTCCATCTGCCAATGGTAAGGCATCAAGTAGATTGCTTCTCCAATTAACATTAATAAATCCAGCATCTAGATCAGTTGCATCGTGTCTGATATTTACATTCCCCACTAGATCAGATTGGTCTTCTTTCAAGTAATAATAAATTTTATTTGCTTTATAAACTATAGGAAGGTCAGTCTCATTTGCTATAGAATCAGGTATATATTTACCTTCTGATCCACCAATTATATTGATGGTATTAAGTGCATTATCAAAAAACTTTATATTAATTGTATCTCCAGAAACATTATTTTTACCTTGATATATTGAATCCTCAAAAACATGGTAAAGAGTTTTTGCCATTCCACCAATATGAATAGAATCTATTTTCCCATTATTGAAAAGACCAATCAATTTAGACCCCTCCATCTGATCTTCAAATATCAGACTATCCCCTTTTTCTAATGAATCAACAATTGAATTTTTATATCCTAATACACTTGTTAGTAAGAAAGCTTTCTCTGGAATATCAAGTCGATTCAACTGTTCATTTTTATATGACATTAGTATTTCTTTCCCCTTAAGAACTTGATTATCATTTTTTATTTTTGGTTTTATTTGGAGAGTTGTAGTTTCTTTTTCCCTATTATATTTTGCTTTTCCACATGTTGCAATTTGAATCGAATCTTGAATCACTACATTACCAGAAGCTGTGTATGATACACCATCCTGTTCTGAATGTTTTTGGTATTCAATACGATTAGCTTTAATTGTTTGCCCTTTTTGAATCAGGGAAACATTTCCTAAAGCTACACCACTGTCAATTTTTGTAAATACTATGATAGTATCCGCTTTTAAATCATAGTCACTATCCCAAATATGTGATTTACCAATACTAAGTAGTTTATTATTTTTTGAATAAAACTTTATTGTATCACAGGTAAGGGTTTGGCCATTTTTTAGCGCTGAAACTTTTTCATATAATACAGCAAGATCATTGGATTCATATTGTCTACCTTGATCACATTTTAGTGTTAGATCACCTTTTTTGAGAATAACATTTCCGGATATGAATTTTACTGATTCTCCTGATAATGTTTTATTTTCTAATATGTTAGCCTGTTCAAGGATAAGACGATCATCAGAATATAGACAATTTAAAAAATATACATATATTAGAATATTGCCTTGTAATAATCTCTTTAATTTTTTCATAGCTTCAATAAAGTTTGTGGCTTAGGTATAGCAAGTTAAATTTACATTAGTTTTTTATCAGTATAAGAACGTACATAACATGAGAATTTCATATCAAATATCACTTTTTATTATGCTTATTTGTGTATTGAGTTGTGATAATAACAAAAGGAATATAAAAATTATGGATAATGGATTGGTCATCGAAGATATAGTGGCGGGTGAGGGTGTAGAGGCCTTAGATCATAATAAAGTAATAGTAAATTATACTGGGACACTTGAAGATGGTTCCATTTTTGATTCTTCTTTAAATCCCGGTAGAGAGCCTTTTACGTTCACTCTTGGGGTTGGATCTGTTATAAAAGGATGGGATCTTGGAGTCAAAGGTATGAAAGTAGGAGGCAAAAGAAAGTTAACCATTCCTCCAGACCTCGGTTATGGTGATAGAGGAGCAGGAAATGTTATTCCACCAAATACTACACTTTACTTTGAGGTTGAATTATTAGAAGTCGAGGCTTACTAATTCACTATAGAGTTTTTCTACTTTGCCTCTTTTTTTATCCGTTTTTTTGATGCTGCCCAAGAACATATTAAGCATTTGTTAAGATTATGGTTTCGAGCAGGACAATGCTCGCGGCCAAAAAATATAATTTGTAAATGAAGCCTATTCCAAGATTCACTATTCCAAATAGCTTTCAGATCTTTCTCTGTCATCACCACATTCTTTGCTTTGGATAGTCCCCACCTACTAGCTAGACGATGAATGTGCGTATCCACTGGGAACGCTGGCTCTTCATACCATTGAGACATTACAACGCTTGCTGTTTTATGACCTACACCCGCTAAGCTCTCTAAATATTCCCAGTCACCTCGCATGCCTCCTCCATCTATTAATTGCTTTGCCATTTTATGTAAGTTTTTTGCCTTGGTTGGAGCTAAACCAATTTCCTTTATAATCCCCTGAATTTTTTCAACCCTTAATTTGTACATTTCTTCAGGTGTACTTGCATTTTTGAATAATTCTGGCGTTACCTGGTTCACTTTCTTATCTGTAGTTTGTGCTGAAAGCATTACGGCAACAAGAAGAGTGTATGCACTGGAATGATCAAGCGGGATCGGTGTGGTGGGATATAGTTCATTTAGGATTGTGGCAATTTTTTGTGCTTTTTGAATGCGGTTCATTAATTTTGTGTGTATTTATACTATGTTTAGAAAAAAATAATTTTTTGTTCCAATGTATTGATGAGCCGGGTATGGGAATCGAACCCACCTACTGCTGATTACGAATCAGCCGCTTGAACCAACTCAGCTAACCCGGCAACAAATATGATATACTACTTTAAACAAGTCATAATCAACTTTTTATTTGAGCGGATTTGCTTGGTTTTTGATAGTATTTAACTGCTCTCCATGCGCCATATATCTCACCAAAATATACATAAGCTGTGATAATGCCTAATAATGGGCTAATAATATATTTTTGATTTTTGATACTATAATAAGTTGAGCTACTCGTCAAATACATAGTCCATAAGCCTGTTACTCCATCCATCGTACGTCCAGCATAGATCTTGCCTAAACCAGGAAGAATAGAAGAAAAAAACGCAGCTATAAATGGCGATTTTTTAGCTGAATGAGTTGATTGTTGACTAACAGGATCTATTAGTCTTCCATCCTTATCTCTATATGGGAGATTTAAATCAGCATGATATTTTATTGCAAAGGGGTTGCATCTGTTTATTCTATCAGAAGCAATAATTCCGCCCATTAAAAAACCATATTCTTTAAGGGCGGTGGCACCATAATTGGAGCAACTAGGGTAGAATTGGCAATTTAATAATTTAGTATTATATGAAATTCGCTGCCATGCCGCAATAGGTACTAGAGGAATCTTTTTTATTAAAGTTATTTCTTTTGAAATTAAAAGAGAATCAGCAGGATAAGGAGGGATAGCTACAAGCGTACTAATAAGACTTAATCCAATAAAATATTTCATCATTAAAATTACCTAGATTTATATTAACCTTAAACATCTTACTTTTTTAGATTTACTATAGTATGGAGAGAATAATTGATACAATAATTTCAAATCCAATTTATTTATCAATAGCTGGAATCATTGCGATTCTAATGGTTTATGCGATTATAAAAAAGATTATTAAGCTAATTTTTTCAGTTGGGATTATACTTGTCGTGTATTTGATTTACCTGAATTATACTGGTCAAGAAGTACCAGGTAATATGGAAGATTTAAAAGAATCAGTTTCAGATGGTGTAAATAAAATGAAGGAAACAGCATCAGAATCAATTACAGAGGCAAAAGAATCAACAAAGAAGGTTGTTGAAGAAAAAATAGACGAAAAGATAAGTGAAATTTTTGGTGATTAATTTTTTGCTCAGTCTAAGGTAAAAAATCAAAGATTGCATTTAGAAAATGGTACAAAATAAAACAATAAATAAATCCTAAAATAAGTAGCCCTGCAGGTGTGACTCTATATTTAACACGGAATTCGCTATGATT
Source organism: uncultured bacterium (assembly GCA_964586565.1). GTDB lineage: Bacteria > Fidelibacterota > Marinisomatia > Marinisomatales > UBA1611 > NZWG01. The sequence continues at coordinate 1,331 of CAZPIF010000008.1, read as the reverse complement.
TTTTTTGGTGTCATAATATTCAATTATTGCTTCTATTGTTATTTTGCTTAAATAAATAGAAAATCCAAACAACATAACTAGAATAATCTGATCGATAGTAGATAGTTCTTTTAGCCAGTGCCCGATATTCATTTTGTACTCTTTATAATAAATCGAAATTCGGAAAGTATTCCTGCAGTCGCACCCCACACCATTTCATTGCAAAGGTCAAAGAAGGGGACTCTAACCAACTGAGATGAAATAATTTCTTTTTTTTCTCTATAAATATTTTCCAGCATTAATTCTTTTATAGATACAGGTAATATTCGTTCAACTTCCAACTCATTTTGTTTTGTAATGGGTTTTTCATTTACCCAACCTATAAAAGGGTGTATGTGAAAATTTGAAACTGGTACAAATAGAGGGGTGAGAGACCCTAGTCTAGTTATGTTTTGTACACCGATCTCTTCATATGTTTCTCTAGCTGCGGCATCCCATAATAATTCATTTTCATGAACGATACCACCTGGAAAAGATATTTGATTTTTATGGTGTTCAACCATTTCAGATCGCTTTGTTAAAAAGAAGTACCATTGATCATCAATCGGGTATAAAAGGATTAATACAGCTGCATCAATGCTATCAACCCTTTTGTTTAGCTTGTACTCAGAGGGTCTTGGCTTTATCAACATTTTTTCTTGTTCTGCTATGCCTGGAAGTTCACTCTGCAATTGTAGTATTATATTATCAATAAACATTGGTAGCATAGTGAAAATTTATCCAATTTTTAGATATATGATTCTAAGTTTTATTAAAAAAAGATGGCATTAAAACATATAATATGGGACTGGAATGGGACCCTGGTAAATGATAAATGGTTGTGCATTGATGGTATTAATTCAAGTTTGAAAAAAAGGGAGCTACCAACAATTACAGAAAAGCGATATATGGATATATTTACTTTTCCTGTGGAGGAATATTATAAAAAAGTAGGTTTCAATTTTGCAAATGAGCCTTTCCATGTGGCCGGAGATGAATTTGTTAAATACTATGGAAAATATTTTTATAAAGTTGAGCTTCACAAATTAGCTTTTGAAGTTATAAAAAAAAATCAAGCTGAAGGATTAACACAATCAATTTTATCCGCTGGAAAACAAGATTATTTGATTAACTGGGTTAAACATCATGGTCTTTTCAATTATTTTAGTGCAATAAGAGGTATAAGTGACCATTATGCTAGAGGTAAATTAGAATTAGGGATAAAGTTAGTTAATGAATTATCCTATGAAAGAAGCGAAATTATAATGATTGGAGATACGATCCATGATAGTGAGGTCGCAAGAGAGATGAAA
>CAZPIF010000007.1:0-18236 GCA_964586565.1 uncultured bacterium | reverse complement strand
CAATCAACTGGAAGAAAACAGAAGCAACAGATGGGGATAAAAACCCGATTCCTTTTTCATATAAGACCAAAAGGTTTTCACCGCCAAACGAACCGTGCCACATAGTATACACCAACACTCAAACTCACGATGTAATAGAAGAAAACAAAGGCAGGTCCCCTATGTATACTGGCGACATACACGGAGTTGGGCCAAGATATTGCCCTTCGATTGAAGACAAAATTCATCGATTTAAAGAAAGGGATTCACACCTGTTGTTTTTAGAGCCCGAATGGGCCAACTCTGATCAAATTTATCTAAACGGTTTTTCCACCAGCCTTCCAGAAGAGGCTCAGCTTGAGGCGCTAAAAAAAATCCCAGCGTTTAAAAACGTTCAGCTTTTAAGGCCGGGTTATGCAATTGAATATGACTATTTTCCACCCTCACAACTAAAAAACACCCTAGAGTCTAAAAATATCAAAAACTTGTTTTTTGCGGGGCAGGTTAACGGAACATCGGGCTATGAAGAGGCCGCAGCTCAAGGTCTAGTTGCGGGAATCAACGCATCTGCAAAAATAAACAACAAAGACCTGCTTTCATTAACCAGAGACTCTTCTTATATAGGGGTTATGATTGACGACCTAATAACGAAGGACACGCTTGAGCCCTATCGAATGTTTACATCTAGAGCAGAACATCGACTTATCCTACGAACCTCAAACACCTGCGACAGATTATTGAACATCTCTAAAAAACACAAACTTCACAACAAAGACCATATATCTTTTTTAAGTTTTTCTATTTCTGAAAAACATAAAGCCATGAACCACCTTAGGGGCTCTATTAAGCCGAACGCAATTAAAACCAAACCGCCGATAAAACAACCTACTCCAGCAATAAAAATCCTAAAGAGGGGAGACGTGTCTATTTTTGATATTCCCAACATAGAAAAGCAGATAGATAATAAAATTCCCACCTGGTTAAAAAACGATCTTTTATTTGACCTTGAGTCTGAAATAAAATACGAAGGGTACATAAAAAGACATCTTCAAGAAATTCAGAAAATACAAAATGAGCCGAACAAAGCCCTTTCGGTTGACACAGACTACACAACCATACCCGGACTGTCAACCGAGGCTAAGGAGAAACTTTCGTTTGTAAGGCCTGAAAACATTGGACAAGCAAAAAGAGTTTCAGGTATAAAGCCAGCCGACCTATCGGTTTTAATGGTTTATATAAAGAACAAAATTGTTTCACGTGAAACAAAATAAACATGGCGGACAAACTAACTACAAAACTTATAAATGAGTTGTTGTCTGGTTCGTCTGTTGGCCCGCTCACGTCTGGCGGCACATCTTTACTGCTTCAAAACCTCGTTCATAAAAAAGAAAAACAGTCCATTGTTACGCTAGAAAACCAATCCTTAGCTTACGACCTATACGCGTGTTGCATTGAGTCTCTCAGCGATTTTTTTGTTTTTTACCCAGAAATCGAAGAGGCTCCTAACGTTCCCGGTTTTTTTAGCGAAACACAAAGATATAGAAAAGAGGCTGTTTTAAGGTTTGGGCAAAGCGAACCTTGTTGTGTCATAGGAACCAAAACCTCTTTTAATGAAAAAAACATCCCCCTGGGTAGCGCAAACAAAATCGTTAAACTAGAATATAAAGAGGGCGCTCAAATTGAAAGGAATACGGTTCTAAATAATATTTTAGATCTAGGATACATACGGTCTATAAACACAAAAGAACCCGGTCACTATTCTTTAAGGGGGGATATACTAGACATATTTCCCCTTCATTTTAAAAATCCGTTTAGGCTTTCTTTTGACTTTGATAAAATCGAAAAAATTTCACTATATGACCCAAGCACGCAAATAACAACAAAGAGGGTTTCTAAGCTCATTTTGTTTGAATATAAAAACCAGCAAGGCATTAATAATATTAGTTTTATGGAGCACGCTTATCCATCTTTTTTTCTTTTTTTATCTAAAAAAGATGGTTTTTTTACAGCCCATCCAAACAATGAAAAAAAGCACTTTGATACAGGTTTTAAAAGGTGTTTGGCGGGAGACAAAGACCCACAGGCAAGAATAAACGAGATTAAAACCCAGATGTCTCAATATAAAAATAGCATTATTGTTGGAAAAACAAAACCTTTGGAATTTTCGGGGGTAGTTTTTGAGCAAAAAGAGCGTGGCTATCTTCCTACAAGTTTTTGTTCTGATTTGTATTCTTTTTTATATGTTTCTGAGGATGATGTTTTTGAAAAAAGCCGAACAACAAATCGGTGGTCTTCAGAAAAAGAGTGGTTGCGAGAAATAAACAAAGCCTCTGTTTTAAACATAGCACACAACGATCTTGTCGTTCACCGAACTTTTGGAATTGGCCTATTTAAGGGTGTTGTAAAAAACAAGCTTAACAACACAGAAAGTGTTGAGCTAGAATACGCAAATAATTCTCAAGTTTTTGTTTCGCTGGACCAACTATCTCTTATTCACAAGTATATTGGGTCGGGGAAAAAACCAAACATCTCCACCATTGGTTCAAAAAAATGGAGCTCTGAGCTAAAAAAAGCAAAAAAAGAAGCAGAGCTTGTAGCCCACGAAATTGTTTCTACGTATACCGATAAAACTGAAACCAGAAAATTTAATTATGTTGAGTTTAACGACTTGTACGGCGAACCAAAAAAATCTTTTCCTTTCACAGAAACGCCAGACCAGGCAAAAGCAATAGAAGAGGTTCTTAAAGACTTAAACAAAAACAAACCAATGGACCGACTTGTTTGTGGCGACGTTGGTTTTGGAAAAACAGAGGTTGCTATTCGTGCAACATTTAAGGCTTTTTTGTCAGACAAACTCGCTGTTTTTTTATGCCCAACGACAATACTTGCCGATCAACATTTTAGAACCTGTAAAAAAAGACTTTCAAATCTTGGGGTATCTGTTTTGTTGCTATCAAGGTTTCAGTCAAAAAAGGAACAAAAACACATTATTGGCAAACTAGAACAAAAAAGGGTTGACTTATTAATAGGAACACACCGCATACTTTCAAAAGATGTTTTGCTTCCAAACTTGGGTCTTTTAGTGATTGACGAAGAACACCGGTTTGGGGTAAAACACAAAGAACAAATTAGAATATTAAAAACTGGCGTTGATGTTCTAACCTTAACGGCGACACCCATACCCAGAACACTACAACAATCAATGGTGGGAATAAAAAAAATAAGTACAATTCTTACGCCTCCAAAAACAAGAAGACCGATAATAACAACGGTCCAATATTTTGATTGGGGACTTATTTATAAAAAAATAAACAATGAAACCTTCAGGGGGGGGCAGGTTTACTTCCTCCACAACAACGTCCAAACCATTCCCATCTTTGTAGACAAAATAAGAAAAGAGTTCCCCTTGTTGTCTGTTGTTGGGTTAAGCGGAAAAATGAACGCGGCTGAAATTGAAAAGATATCCCTTTCTTTCTTCGGTGGCGACATTGACGTTCTAGTTTGCACAACAATTATAGAGTCTGGATTAGATATTTCTAACGCAAATTCTATAATTATAAACGATGCTCAAAAACTTGGCCTATCACAACTTTACCAAATACGAGGAAGGGTTGGAAGGGGGCAAAAACAAGCTTATTGCGATTTATTAATACCTAAGCGAAGGTTGGAAAAAGATGCATTTGAAAGATTAAAAACTCTTGAGCAAAACACCTCTCTTGGTTCGGGTTATAAAATTTCAATGAAAGACCTAGAGATAAGGGGTGCCGGGTCTGTTTTTGGTTATAAACAAAGTGGACATATTTCTTCAATTGGCTTCCAGATGTATTGTGATCTTCTTGCGGGTGAAATTAAAAGAAAAAACACTTCGAACGCTGGCACAGGTGAGCCACCAACGGTCTTTTATAATAAAAAACCTGAAATACCAGCCTCTTACATAGAAAACCCTAAAATAAGACTAGATTATTATTACAGAATTTCAAAACCACTAGAAGCCCCAGACGTTGACCAAATAAAAAAAGAGCTGGTTGATGTTTTTGGCCCACCTCCAGTCGCTGTTCTAGACCTAATTAAAATAACTAAGATAAAAGCTGTTTATTCTGCGTCCGTTGTAAAAAAAATAACCATAAAAGATAGCGCTGTTGATTTTGTTCTACAGATCGGAAAAAAAAGCAGCAAAGTAGATAGTTTTATTTCTGATATTGTTTTTTTCAAACACCCATCGGTTAAAAATGTTTTTTTAAAGGACCCCAAAAAAACATCAGTGCGGGTTTTGTTTTTTCTAAGTCCAAATCAAAAACCCCTAGATTTCTTGATTAATTTTGTTCATTTGTTTGAAGCTTTATAGGCTGCTTAAATTACAGCCTATTTTGAAACCTCTATTTTTCTTATTACTTTTTTTTATTTTTTCTTGTTCTAAAAAACAAAAACCCAAAGGTGAGGTTTATGCCAGGGTCGCAAACCAATGGTTGAGCTCTGATAATATTGACTCCGCTTTTTCCGCTTCTTTTTTTTACGAAAAAGATTTACCAAAAACAATAGACAGCTGGGTAGAAACTTCTCTTTTTTATAATGAAGCAAAAAAACTGGGGCTTGATAAAGACCTGCTTTTAATAAAAAAAAGAGAGGAGTATTTTAAACAGCTACTTGTTTCTTCTTACCTTGACAGCGAAACAAAGAATAAGATTTCAATATCGGAAGACACAATAAAAGCATATTACCTAAAGAATAAACAAAGTTTTATCAGAAAAAACGATGAGGTTTTTACCGAACAGTTTTTTGTTAACAACCTAGAAGACGGAAAAAAACTTAAAAAACTGTTATTGTTAAAAAAAGACATAGGCCCTTTTCAAAGCAAAATTGTTTTTTCATCTTTTGGAACAATTAAAGAAGGTCGTCTATCTAAAAAGATTGACAACCTTCTTTTCAAAGATGGAGAGTCTGTTGTTGGCCCCCTTGAATCAAAAAAAGGTGTTGTTCTTTTTAAAATAATAAAACATTTCAAAAAGGGTTCTTTTCAGGGGCTAGACGAGGTTCACGATGAAGTTTATCAAAGGGTTTTAAAATTAAAAACTAATAAACTTAGGTTTGTTTTGTTGGATAGTTTAAAATCAACTTCTGGCGTTTTTATAAATTCAAAATTTAGATAACTATGAAAAATATTAATTATTTGTTGTTTGTTTCTTTTGTTTGTGCGCAAGCCCCTGACGAATATATTGACGGGGTTGCAGCAATAATTGAAAACAACATTGTTTTAAAGAGCGACCTTGTTCAAATGGTCAACATCACCGCTTCTCAAGCTAGAATAGATCCAAATAAAGAACCTAGTCGATTTTTAGAGCTTCAGCGAAATGTTCTTGAATCAATGATAGATCAAAAAATATTATTAGAAATGGCTGAAGTAGACTCTGTTACAATAGAAGAAAAAGAAGTAGATAAGGCGCTAGAACAGCAAATTGATCTTTTAATTTCTGAATCTGGTGGAAAAGAAAGAGCAGAAGAGGTTATTGGTCAACCCATATCTGAGTTTAGAAGAGAATTTTGGTATGACATGAAAGACAGGCTGATTTCAGAAAAATACCAGCAACAACTACTAAGTTCTGTTTCTATTACGAGAACAGATGTTATCTCTTTCTATAATACATATAAGGACAGCCTGCCTTTAATCTCTGAAAAAACAAAACTAAGACATATTCTTATTCCTATAGAACCAAGCAAAGCATCAAAAGACTCTTCATCATCTTTTTTATTAAGCTTAAAAAATAAAATTATTGAAGGTGCTGATTTTGAAGAGGCTGCCACTTTATACTCTGATGATCCTGGATCAAAAAATAACGGAGGATCTTTGGGTTGGGTAACAAGGGGGTCTTTGGTTAAAAACTTTGAAACTGCAGCTTTCACAGCAGAACCCGGGGTTATTGTAGGTCCAGTAGAAACAGAGTTTGGTTTTCACCTAATAGAAACAATTGAAAAAAAGGGTGATAAAATAAAAGTTCGTCATATTCTTATTATACCCAAAAAAACAAATAAAGACAATAAAAGAGCTTTTGACTTTGCTGTTTCGCTAAAAGAAGACTCAATAAAAACCCTCATCGATTTTAAAAAATACGTAAAAAAATACACCTCTGATGAATCGACAAAAAAAATTGGCGGTAGTCTTGGCTGGATTGAATCTAAAAACTATTCAATTCCCGAAATAGGTCAGTCTTTAAAATACTTAGAAAAAAACACATGTAGTCCTCCTATAAACTCATCTTATGGGCTCCATCTTTTATGGATTGAAGATATAAAAAAAGGAGGTAAAGCGACCCTCGAAAACAATTGGACAGATATAGAATTAATGACTTTAAACAAAAAGAAGATGGATTGGTACAAAGACTGGATGGCAAAAGCAAGAGAAGGGTTTTATATACAGATTAAAAAAATATAGTTTTATACATATACACACCTTGCTCTCTTTAGAGAACCTTTTAAAAGTTCTGTTTTGTTATAAAATCTTGAAAAGTTAATTGTTTTAAACATTAAAATATTTTTATTAACACCTATTAACATCTCATCTTTTTTATAATTTATCTCATTAGTAAGGGGTGTTTTTTAATTGTTTTCCACATATACACAGATATATATAATAATAAATAGATTATATAATATTTTATTATATTTATTAGCTATCTAATTACATATTTTATTTATTAAATAAAAAAAACAATAAAAAACCTTTTTTATAAACCACAAACCAAACAATAAAATTAAAAAGTGAAAAATATTATAAAAACAACGACTCTTTTATTGACTCTTTTTGTTTTTAGCTGTTCAAGTAAAAACAAAACAGAGTTAGAAATAACATCTAGATCAAAAGAAGCAATAAAATATTATAAAAAAGCAATGAAGTATTATCAAATAGGGGAAAGCTTTGAAAAAAGAACATATTTAGATTCTGCTCTTTTAATTGATCCTAATTTGGCGCTGGGTCTTGAGTTTTACGAAGACACAGATTTTTTTAAAAGAAAAGAACAACAAAAAAAAGCACAAAGCCTTTTAAGTGTAGTAACAAAAGAAGAGGAACAAATTTTACTTATAAGAGAGAGTTATAGAAAAGAAAACATGGACAAAGCCCTATCTCACGCAAAAGAACTTGTTGTTCTTAGGCCCGACTCATACGAAGCTTATAACTGGCTTGGAATAGTACAAAGCGATAGATATGAAATAGAAAACGCAATTAAAAGCTTAGAAAGATCAATAGATTTGAACAAAAACAACTATACGGCTTATAATTATCTTGCGGGTTTTCATGTTCCTCTGGGTGATAGAAAAATGCTTCCAACCGAAAAAAGAGATATAAAGAAAGGTTTAAAATATTCAGAAGAGTTAATAAGAATCAGACCAGACGCAGGTTTGTCTTACCAGTTTAAGGCAAATTGTTATAGAGCCCTTGGTGAGTTTGAAAAAGCAAAGCCGTTATATGAAAAAGGGGTTGAGGTTTCTAAGGGGCAATCAAGAGAGGGAAGTCTGCTTTTAGTTTCTGGTCACAACTATATGTTTTCAGGAGATTTTGACAAAGCAAGAGAAAGATATGGGCAAGCTATTGAAAAAGGATCAAAAACTCCAAACGGATTTTGGTTAAACGATTATCTGGTGTGGTCTTATTTGTTTGAGGGTGACTTTACAGGCGCTATCAATTCAATAAGTAAAATAAATACAAAAATAAAAAACTCTTCGTTTGGAGAACAAGACAAGCTGCAAATGAAAGCAGGAACAAGCTTTAAGGAGTTTATAGTTTTTGGACATAGCCAAATGGAAAAAGAAACAAAAGACGCGCTAATAAAAAACATCCAAGAAAGAAACAGCCTTGCAAAAAAGAGAGGAGACTCTCTTTCCTTAGCAGAAGCAAGAGAAACAGATGTTTGGATAGAGAGCTGGTTTCATGTTTTGTTTGGTCGATATAAAGAGGCAAAAGAGAACCTTTCTTTATTAAAAGAACTTAAAGACAAGAAGAAAGACCCATCAGCTCTTTTTGGTTATAGCGGGCTTATGGGAATGGTTAAGCTTGGTGAAGGAGAAGCCACATCGGCGCTTGGTTTTTTCAATAAATCAAATCCCAACGACATATATATTACGTTTCAAAAAGCTCTTGCACACAGAGCTTTGGGTGAAAAAGAAGAAGCAAAAAAAATATTAGAAAACATATCGGGTTTAAACTTTAGTTCTTGGGAGGTTGCAATTCTTAAGAATCAGGCTATAACCGTATTATCGAGACTATAAAAAATGAAAAAAATGAAAAAAATGAAAAAAATAACAACCTTCTTTTTATTAATAGGCGTTCTTTTTGCGCAGCAGGCAGTTGTTGACCAGGAGGGTATATATCTTGTTTGTGAAAAAATGCCAGAAATAAAAGGCGGGCTGAAGGCCTTGTCAAAAATTATAAAATACCCAAAAGAAGCAAAAAAGCTAGGCGTACAGGGAGTGGTATATGTTCAATTTGTTGTTGATGAAAATGGAAAAGTTTTAGATCCAAAGCTAATTAGAAAACTTGGGGCAGGCTGTGATGAAGAAGCTTTAAGAGCTTTGGGTAAATTAAAGTTCAAACCTGGGTATGTTCAGGGAAAACCAGTAAAGGCAAGGTTTACGCTTCCTATAAGGTTTTCTTTATAGTGAAAATAAAAAAACCCTTAGTTTTCTTGATGTGTTCCACATCGGTACTATGGGGAACACTTAATTTTAAAAACCTATCTGTTAAAGAAGGGTTATCTGAAAATTACTGCAACGTGGTTTCTAGCGATGGTATTGGCTTTGTTTGGGTTGGTACGGATGAGGGTTTAAACAGGTACGATGGGTATGCGCCTACGATATACAGGTCAAACCCCTTTGACAGCACAGCCCTTTCGGGGAACAGAATATATGATGTTTTTAAGGACTCTAATGGCGACGTATGGATAGCGACCGATAAAAGTGTAGATAAATATATCCATGGTAAAAATGAATTCAGAAGGCACACAACAAACAGCAGACCTACGTTTATAACAGAAGATAAAAAAGGGTCAATATGGGTCAGTACATCAGATGACGGAATCTTTGAAATAGAGGCAAAAACAGGAAAAAAGAAAAACCACAGGTTTTCACCCCTTGACCCTTTATCTATTTCGAGTAATAATTTTTCATCAAACCAAAAGAACCCCATTGTTTTTGACGAAAAGGGAAACGCTTGGGTTGGAACAAACAACGGGCTAAACTATTTTAACAAAGAAACCAAAACCTTTAGGCGTTTTTTCCCTAGAGATGATAGCGGTTCAATATCTTCAAAAAGAATAAACACCCTATATCTTGACGGAGAAACATTGTGGGTGGGGACAAACAATGGGCTAGATGAAATTAATACAAAAACATTATCTGTTCAGAGGTTAGCGGGGTCAAAATGGTTTTCTATAATGGGACAGCACAACGTGATAGAAATAGTACCTTTTAAAAAAGGAACACCGATGGAAGGTTTTTGGATGGCAACCACCAGCGGTCTTGTTTATTTTGATAAAAACATGGACTCTTTTCAAGATATAATTCATGAAAAAATATTTGGGCGATATGTTTCAAATATTTTTACCGACAAAGAAGGAAACCTTGTCCTTTTAATACCCCAGTCTTCCGGGTTGGTGTATTTTAAGACAGTAAATTTTTATATCATGTATGGCTTTGTTGATACAGAAAAAGACATTTATCATAGCCTGGCTATAGAGCAAGATAAAAAATCTCTTTCTTCAAACAAGGTGAAGCATGTCTTTTTTGATGACGAAAATAACGCTTGGGTTTCAACAGAGGAGGGTGTTGACAGAGAAGTAAAAACAAAAGATGTTTTTCTTAAAATGGAGGCAGGCGGTGTTAAAGAAGAACACATAAAAGGCATAGATATTTATCGGCCCAATAACGAAATTTGGTTTTCACATAACAACGGCATAGTTGCTGTCAATCGAAAAACAAATAAAACAACAACATACGAATCTGACCCAACCAACTTAAACAGCCTTCTTTCAAAAGAATCGAGCGCAATTAAAACCCTTAAAAATGGAGAGGTTTGGGTTGCATCAGAGTATGGTGGCGTGTCTGTTATTGGTGTAGATAGAAAAACAATAACTCGACACATAAACACCGGAAAGGAAGGTGAAATAATTAGTGGAAAAATTAATACAATTTTTCAGGCATCAAATGGAAATATTTATGTTTCCTCGGTAAGGGGAATCTCTGTCTTTAACGGAACAAACTTTAAAACAACGTCTTATAACCCAACCATAAAAAACAATCAGGTGTCTGATGTAAATGTTTTTTTTGAAGACTCGAACGATAATTTTTGGGCAGGCACAAACACAGGGGGCCTTTTTAGGCTAAACAAAACAGATTTTTCTGTTTTGGAGCAGTATAAACTAGACCCGGGTAACCCAAAAAGCTTTGCCTCAAGCACCGTTTATGATATAATAGAAACAAAAAACGGTGTTTTGCTGTTTGGGACAGGGGGAGAAGGGTTGTTTATTTATAATAAAGAAACAAATGACTTTGACAGATTAACATATAAAAACGGACTACCAAGCAATACGGTTGTCTCTATGGTGGAGGACAAACAGGGAGAAGTTTGGGTGGGAACCAGAAACGGGGTTTCTAAAATAAACATAGAAACTAAACAAGTTCAAAACTACAACACCTCTGACGGCTTAACAGACAGAACCCTTTCGGCTGGGGCCCTAATTGCCGGAAATTATGGAAAAATATACTTTGGTGGCCCAAGGGGCGTTAGTTATACAGACCCCCTTTCTGTGGAAACGAACCCAACCCACCCAAGGTTGTCACTTACAAAGGTTTTGGCGTTAGACGGCTCCAATAAAAGTACAGAGATAGATTTTTCAAGTGACAGTATAAAAGTCTTTCACGAAACGCAAACACTAGAAGTAAACTTTGTAGGATTAAGTTTTACTAAGTCAGAAAAAAACCACTATAAATATTTTCTTGAAAACCATAACACCTCTTGGGTTAAAAACGGAACAAATAAAAAGACTTTTTTTCAAGGCCTTGCGCCGGGAGAATATAAGTTTTCTTTTATGGCAAGCAACAACGATGGTGTTTGGAGTGAGCCTTCTCGTCCTCTTTATATTAAGGTTTTTCCCCCTGTGTGGAAAACGTGGTGGGCTTATTCTGGATATGCGGGAGTGTTTTTATTGGCGGTTTTTGGGTCTGTAAGAAAACACGATAGCGCCCAAATGAAAAAGATGGAGCAAGACAGAAGAGAGACCGAGCTTGAAGAAGCAAGAGAGTTTCAAATGAAAATGCTTCCAAAAGACCCGCCAAAAATGCTAGGACTTGAAATAGCAGCGGGTATTAAAACAGCTACAGAGGTAGGGGGGGACTACTATGATTGGTTTCCGCAAAACAACAGTCTTTATGTTGCTGTTGGAGATGCTACGGGGCACGGAATGACGGCTGGCATGATGGTTTCAATAACTAAAGCAGGACTAATGGGGACCCCCCCCCACATCCCCCCTAATGAAGTTACATATGGATTAAATAGGACAATTAAGTCTATTGATCTTGGGAAGAATAAAATGGCAATAAGTATAGCTAGGTTTTGGGAAGACAGGGTTGAGTTTACATCTGCTGCGATGCCCCCTATTTATCACTACAAAGCAGAAACGGAAGAGGTTGACGAAATTCTCCTTGAAGGTCTTCCCTTGGGTAGCTTTAAGGGAGAAACCTATAGTCTTTTAAGTGTTGATACAAAGCCCGGAGATGCATATGTTTTTATATCTGACGGTTTACCCGAGGCAACAAATATAAGCGATAAAATGCTGGGGTATAAGGCAGTTTTGGATTGCGTAAAACACAATGGAAAAAACAACGCAGAGGAAATAAAACAAACTTTATTTGATTTAGGAAATGCTTGGCTGGACGGGGTTCCAAACCAAGACGATATAACAATAGTTGTTGTAAAGAAAAACTAAGTCTTTGTAATAAGGTAACGACTTCTTAACTTTATAAAGTTAGATTCCCGATAACAATTAATAGCGGGGTATAAAATGAACGCAAAAAAAGCACCACCAAAAGTTGAACTTACAATACCCATTTTACACGACATGGAGCTTGCCGCAACAAAAACAGCGGAGGTTGTCGCAAAACACATAGGGTTAAGCGAAGAAAAAACAGCAGAAATAAGCATGGCTTTAATAGAGGCGACAATAAATGCCTTTGAGCATAGCGAAAGTGAATCATCTAATGTTGAAATTCATTTTATGATACAAGGAGACACGCTGGTAATAAAAGTTACCGATCAAGGAAAGGGCTTTGATAAGTCAAAAGTTGAAATACCAAATATTGATGAAAAGCTAGCGTCAGACTATAAAAGGGGTTGGGGGCTTCAATTAATACAAGAGCTTATGGATACGGTTGAGTTTGAGTCTTCTGGAGATGGAACGACCGTAACGATGACTAAAAAGCGATAAAAAGACAAAGGAAACAAAGCAATGGCCGATTTTAGTTTAACAACCAGGAACGAAGGTAATATTGTTATAATAGAAACGTCTGGATATCTAAACAATGTGGGCGGGGAGCAGATAGCAGAGGTTTGTTATAAGGAAATTGATGACGGAAAAACACTTTTTCTTTTAAACCTTGAGCAGTCCAAGGTTGTAAATAGTATAGGGGTGTCTATTTTAATAGAAATTATTGAAAAACTCCAAGATGTTGAGGGTAGGTTGGGTTACTATAATCTTGCCCCAATCGTAGAAAAAACATTTAATATAATGGGCTTAACCAAATATTCATCTGTTTATCAAAGCGAAGAAGAGGCTTTAGAGGGAATGTCCTAAGTATTAGGATTTTCTTTTTTGGAACAACCAGGAACAGAGCAATTAGAATATTACCTATCTTCGCTTGATGAGCTCGGCGAAATATTAATTGATGCTCAAAAAGCGCAGTCTGTTGGTGCTGGAATATTAAGGCTTACTCTTGGAACCGTAATGGCGTCGAAAGGCGCTATTTTTTTATATAATAAAAAGATAGACAAGTTGTCTTTTTTATCAAGTAGCTCGAAGGAAAACCTTAACTCAATTACTCCGCCCAAACCTCTAATAAGAGAGTTAATAAAACACCGTCATGGTCATATTTTAATAGAGGGGCAGAAAAGATGGATAACGGGAGGTTTAAAAAAATATACAAACAAAGAAAAAATAAAAATAATAACTCCTCTTTTTCATAAAAACTCACTTTTAGGCTTGTTGTGTATAGGGCCTAAGTTTATGAATGAAATATATTCTAAAATTGATATTAAAATTTTAGAGATTATATCAAACCACCTCACAAAAGCTTTATATAACTATCAACTTATTGATGATGTAGAAGAAAAAAAAACAGAGCTAAACCTTAAGCTATTAGAGCTTGAAACATTGTTTGATATTAGCGTGGCCATTAGTTCTGTTTTAGATATTGACCAGCTAGCAGAAGACGTTCTTTGGCGGTCTGTTGGAATATTAAACGCATCAAGGGGTGTAATTTTATTAAAAAAAGAAGGAAGCCCCATATTAGACCCGTCTTCAAACTTTAATTGGGAGGAGAGCCTTCCCTTGTTGTCTAGTAAGCTGGGTATTTTTCAGGATATAAATGAAAATAAAAAAGGAAAATACTTAACAGATGAAGACAAATCATCAATCCAAAAAAAGCTTAATGAAAAAAACCTTATAATTGCACCAATAGCAGTTAAGGAAAAAACGCAGGGTTATATGATGCTCTGTAATAAAGAAACAAGAAGCGGCGTTCAGCCTTTTAATGGCTTAGATCTTGATCTTTTGACCGCTCTATGTAATCAGGCTGCTGTGGCAATGGAAAACGCCAAGCTCTTTAAAGAAATAACAAAAGAAAAACAGTTTAATGAAAGCATACTTGGAAGCATAGCAACCGGGGTTATAACAATTGACCCATTAGGGGAGGTTGACTCTATAAACTCTGCAGGAATTAAGATTCTTAAAAAAGAAAAAGAAGAAATAGTGGGGAACCACTACATGTATCTTTTTGAAAAAGACGAAGATGTATTAGAGCTTATTACTATGTCTGAGGTAGAAGATAAAATAATATCAGAACTAAACATTCCGTTTAAAACTGTTTCTGAAGAAACTGTAATAAATATTTCTGTTGCGCCAAGACTGGACCCTGAAGGTCAAAGGCAAGGAACGGTGTTAGCAATAGAAGACATTTCTGATATTAGCAAGGTAAAAAGCACTTTTAAGAGATATGTTTCAAAGCAAGTAGTGGATGAGCTTTTAGATAACGATGCAAAATTAAACCTTGGTGGAGAGGAGAGAGAGGTTTCGATTTTGTTTACCGATATACGAGGGTTTACATCTATGGCTGAAAAAATGAACCCAGAAACAGTTGTAACTACGCTCAATGAGTATTTTTCCGAAATGATAGATATAGTGTTTAGGTATAACGGAACACTTGATAAAATTATAGGAGACGAGTTAATGATTGTTTATGGCGCTCCACTCTCAGCGGAAAATGACACAAAAAGAGCAGTTGAAACTGCTATCGAAATGCAAAGACGAATAAAAGACTTAAACAAGCAAAGAACTAACAGAAAAGAGCCACCAATTCATGTTGGGGCGGGGATAAACACGGGCACTGTAATTTCTGGAAACATAGGCTCTCGAGATATGATGGACTATACAGTTATAGGGGATACGGTCAACCTTGGGGCAAGGTTGTGTTCTTCGGCAAAGCCTGGAGAAATACTTGTTTCGCGATCTGTTCATAAAACAACCAAGCTTTTGTTTAACTATAAAAAACTTGAACCAATCCGAGTAAAGGGAAAAGAAAAAAAAGTTGACTTGTTCAGGGTGCTCTATTGAAAAAAAAGAAAATTAAACACTAAAAACAGTTTTAAAAAAAGAACCAAATGGGTATTTTATTAAGCAAGGAAGAACAAAAAAACATTGTCCACGTAGGCATTGTACGCTATTCATAAATAAGAATGATTTTTTCTACATCTAAAACAGAACTACAACTAGCACTTCAAAAACTGTCAAAAGCTACCCCTACACGCTCAACCCTTCCGATTCTAGGTTGTGTTTTAATCGACACAAGAGAGGAAAAAACTATTTTAAAAACCACAGACTTAGAAATAACAATAAAAACACAAATACCCTCAAGCTTAGAAGCCGCCGGCGTAGCCGCTCTTCCAATTAAAACCTTACTTGACATAGCAAACGAACTTCCAGAAACAAGGCTAACTCTTTCTGTTGACGAACGAAAAAACGCTAAAATAAAAACCGACTTGGGGGAATATGATCTAATGGCAAGGCCATCAGATGATTTTCCAAAAACACCAAACCAAAAAGAAGTGGAAAATATTAGTATTCCCGGAGACACCCTTAAGGAGATTATTGACACAACTGTTTTTGCTGTAAGTAAGGACGAATTAAAACCCTCTTTAACCGGCGTGCTTTTTCAGATATCAACAGAAGGAATAACGGCCGTTTCCACTGATGGACACAGGCTCGTTAAACATTCTCGGTCTGATTATTCTTCAAAGAAAAAAATAAATGACATTGTTGTTCCAAAAAAGTTTCTTACCTACCTCTCAACCCACATCAATAACAATAATGTTGAATTGCTTATAGATGAAAACCACCTAACTGCAAAAATTAAAAACGATAAAATAACAACGCGCTTAATTGGTGAATCGTTTCCTAACTATGAGAGCGTTATTCCGACTAACAATAAAAACAAATTACTAGTGAATAAAAAAGATATGTTGGGTGCAATTAAAAGAGTGTCAATCTTTTCAAATAAATCAACCCACCAGGTTGCACTAAGTCTAGACAAAAACAACTGCGCTATAACCACCGAGGATCCAGAAAAAGCATCAAGGGCTCAAGAAAGCCTTACTGCTAACTACACCGGAGATTCAATTAACATTGGGTATAATGCCGAATACTTAAAAGACGTAGTTAGCCATGTTTCGGGCGAGGAAATTATTATTGATTTAAACTCCCCGGTAAGCGCTGCTCTTTTTAGTTCTCCAGAAAAAAAAGAGCACGCAGAAAGCATTATGCTGCTCATGCCAATTCGTTTAAACGAATAATGTTGAGGCGATATAAAATAATTGGGCATCACGAAAATTTCACTTTCTTATTTCAGAAATCACAAGCAAAAAGAAGTTGATTTTAGCAATAGGCTTACTGTGATTTGGGGTGAAAACGGCTCCGGAAAAACCTCTGTTCTTGAGGCTATTCACATACTTTCTTTAGGGAAGAGTTTCAGAACGAACAGGCAAAAAAACCTTATAATGGATGGACGGGATTCTTTTGTAATAAGTGGTGATTTTTTAAAAGAAAAATCAAAAGATAAAATCTCGACTCAATATAAAAACACAGGAAAGCAATTTATAAAAATCAATGGTAAAGCCATATCGGGGAGGAAAGACCTTATAGGAAGAAATAATGTTGTTGTTCTTTCCCCTGAAGAGCAAAGCATAACAAAGGGCGCCCCAGAAACGAGAAGGCGGTTTTTTGATAAAGTTTTTTCAGTGGTTAGTCTAGATTATTTCAAAACCGTTCAAAAATATAACAGGCTACTAAGGCAAAGAAACGCTGTTCTAAACAAAATAAAAGACGGACGCGGAGCTGCTCAAGAGGTCTATGGTTGGGACGAGCAAATTGCCACAGAGGGGGTAAGGCTTTGGTCTCTTAAGTCCAGTTTTATAAAAACATACTCTGAGTTGCTTGGGGCGATAATAAAAAAATATGATGAATCTTTAATAATTCGAATAATTACAAAAAAACAAAAAAAAGATCGAGATGTTTATTTAGAGCAACTAAAAGAAACACAGCTGTATGATATAAAAACAGGTAGAACAACCTTTGGCCCGCATCGAGACAATATATCTTTTTTATTAAATAAAAAAAATCTAAGGACCTATGGTTCTCAGGGAGAACACAAAATTTGTTTGGTGCTTTTAAAGCTCGCGGAAATGTGTCTTGTAAAAGAGAAAACAGGTTTTTTTCCAACCCTTTTACTCGACGATCTTTTTTCCAAGCTTGATCTGGCTCGAAGTGAAAAACTAGTGGGGTTGTTGAGTTCACTAGAGACAGAAACAAGAGATCCTTTGCAAACGATTATAACAACAACAGATATGATTGATGTTGAAAAATCAGGTATTTTATATAAAAACAAACAAACAAAAACACACCATTTGGAAAGAAAGTGCAGCACATAGAAAAAGCATTAGAAGGTTTTATAAAAAAACAAGGGCTTAAAAAACAACTAGACCAGCAAAAACTGTTAGAGGGTTGGGGCAAAATTGTTGGCGAAAAAATATCAAACAACACAGAAGCCGTTTCCGTTGAGGGGGGCGTTCTTATAATAAAGGCTAAAAACTCAGCCTGGAGACAAGAGTTACAAGTTCAAAAAACTAACATATTAAATAATATTAACAAAGAACCAACAAAAAAACTAATAAAGGATATTCGATTCGTATGAGTGCAGAAAATCAAAAACAATATAGCGCAGAGAGTATTAAGGTTTTAGAGGGGCTAGAGGCGGTAAGAAAGCGACCGGCTATGTATATTGGTGATGTTGGAAAAAGAGGCCTCCATCATCTTGTTTATGAGGTTGTAGATAATTCAATTGACGAGGCTCTTGCCGGATACTGTACAAAGGTTACAGTAACCTTTAATGCCGATGGGTCTGTTACTGTAGATGACAATGGTAGGGGTATACCGGTAGACATGCACAAAGAGGAAAAAAGGCCGGCGGTGGAAGTTGTTATGACGGTTTTACACGCTGGTGGAAAGTTTGATAAGGGCTCCTATAAAGTCTCAGGGGGGTTGCACGGCGTAGGGGTTTCCGTTGTAAATGCGTTATCAGAGTGGCTGTGGGTTGAGGTGAAGCGAGATGGAAAAATACACCGGCAAGACTATAAAATAGGCGACCCACAAAACAAGCTCAAGGTAACCGGAAAAGCAAAAAAAACCGGAACAAGGGTATGTTTTTTTCCTGATAGGTCAATTTTTAAAGTAATTAACTTTGAATATGATATAATAGCCGAGAGATTAAGAGAGCTGGCTTATCTAAACAGTGGTTTAGAAATAGAGTTGCTTGATAAGAGGGTGGAAGATGGTGAAGCCGATTCTTTTAAGTTTAAGGGTGGCCTAAGCGACTTCGTTAAATACCTAGATGAACAGAACAACCCCTTGCACAACAAAGTAATTACTGTAAGCAAAGACAGCGGGGAG